>BNZF01000010.1 GCA_026000865.1 Clostridia bacterium | reverse complement strand
TGTTTTTCAGCAAGGTCAACTGCTAATGAGATAAGCTGATTTTCTCTTGCTTCGGGGGTTAATGCTGGTCGAATTTTTCTTGAATTATTAGGAGAAATTTCATTCTTTACTTTTGCCATAGTTGCTGCCTCCTTTCTGTGAGATGTCATTTAGTTTTCACGTAGAATATAGAAGAACCCGCAACCAGTCGTGCAATTTTACCGAAAAGGAAAAATACGTAAATGAACCGTACTATGTTGCGGGCTCTTTTATACACTATGCGAAAACTAAACGATGTCCTTAAATATGCCCCCCGGGGAATTTTTAAGGACACGGGCGATAACATAGGGGGGTGGGTAGTTGGGTATATCCCCCTATGTGGCTTCAAAGCAAAAACATTAAGCCAAACCGAGTTAATCGAGAAGAGCGATTTGAAAAACTTTAATCAGATTTAACTTCTTGTTTTACTTTCTTGTAAATGTTTTGGAAATCGTATTTAATGATTTCGTCAATTGCTCTTGCAATCTCTAAATTGTTTTCTTCATCTGAAAGTTGATTTGAAGTCAAAGCAATTCTGTCAAGAAACGAGCAAGTGGAGTAACCTTTGTCCATATCGAAATTGTACCAGTCATCGAACTGTGTAATTGGATTGTAAGGATTGTCAAAGGTTGTTAAAGCATAAACAATCATAAGTTTTCTCCTTTCAATTCAAGTATTTGGACACGGTCGACGTTGAAACTCCAATAGATTCTGCGATTTCAGAGTTATTGTAACCACTCGCAACCATAGACTTAATCTTGTTAACTTTTGCAGTTGACAATTGAGAGGTTGTTCGAGGAGTTGCTCTCTGTTTAACAGCATCAGGGTCAGCGTATCTTAGTATTTGAGATAGCTGGTTATCTGTAATAGCACCTGCTTGGATAGCTTCCCATTCCCTGTCGCTTATGGTTATACGTGTGTTCTTTCCGCTTGCACCGACTGCATTTCTGGCATCATAGATAGCCTGTTGGCTGACCTTTCTTTTCTCTTTTTTATCCTTAGAAAGTTCAGGATTGTCATGAGTTTTAGCCTTTATGACCGAGTTAGCTATGGCCTGTGCCTGCCGCTCTCTGGGGGCGTTCTTAAGAGCAACATTTAGCTTAGCCATCAGTGCATCTACCTCCCCTTGGTATGTTGCTTTTGCTGATGAGGAGTAAGTAATTTTTCCTGTCGATTTGTATTCCTTACGGGCTTCATTGGCAAGCGATTTCATCTTGTTAGCATAGTCGGCATACGCGTTTTCCTGTGGAGTTCCTGATGAGAGGGAGCGAATGTCTGATGTTTCAAGTAATAGTTTCGATTTTGTAGTGGCGTGGATAGTCTTTCCTGTTTTGGGGTCGGTGTATGTTCTTCCCGATTGTTTGTATGATACTTTTCCGCTTATTGGGTCAATAGTACCGCTGCCCTGTCTTTCAGGAACAATGAGGTCTTGTTTTCTTCTTGAAAGCAATGTTGATGCTCCTCCGACTGTTTTTCCGTCAGAGGTTGTATACCCTTGGTACTTCTTTTTAAGCTCTGCAATGCCGTTATCTTTTTCGGATTGTTTGTAGTCAAGTTTGTGTTTTTCTGCATCGATTACAACCATACTGTGCTTTACTGCTCTTGCTATCTCACTTTCAGATGCCCCTCTAAGGGTCATATCGGTTATTAAATTTGACACTACTCCCATTTGTTTTTGGGTATTAGCTTTTGTCATATATTTCATTCCCGAGTGTTCAGGATATAAATCTTTTGCGTTAAATCCCTCTAACGCTTTTAATGCGGGAGTTGATTTTATTCTGACCTTATCACTTAGTGGTATAACAACAGCTTGGTCGCCGTCAAAATCTGCTCCTGACAAACGCTCTGCAACTTTTGGATGAATGCCGATTGCGTCGAGTACATTACCTAAAATATTTTTTGCAGAACTATTTTTATTGTTAACCGTCAACACAGGTATTTCAAATGTTCCGCCGTGTGGAAACCGAACCAATGCTACACTCTCGCCATTTTTGAAGTTCGGAGCATATACTTCATTTTCTTTGAGAGCGGTTATCGGAAGAATTACCTGTGTTTTTTGTCTTGGTAGCGCAGCTGCTTGAAGGTGCACAACTGCCCCATCACATTCATCTGCGAAATCCAAAAGCATTTTTTTCTTAACCGTTGGGTTGGTTAGAGAAAGTATTTCGTCAAACTCCGCTTCTGCATCGGAATATGTCAGATTTAACTGTTTCTTAATGAGCTGAATTGGTTGCTTTGATAAAAATTGCGACGAAAGATTTTTGGACATTGAATCCCAATCGCCCTCTTCTTTTAACTTGTTTATGGAAGATAACTTTTTTATTCCGTCGGTATCAATATAAAAACTTTGCCCGTCTGCTTTAATATATGCTCCGAAAGGATTATCGGGGTCGTCTTTTATTTTCTTAAAAACGTCCATTTTTGAAGTGTCAGATTTTTTATTTGTGTTAAAAACGACATCGTACCCATCTGGAATATCATCAGAATACATTGCCATTCCTTTGAGGTAGTGAGTGCCGTCTGTAAGAATTCGCACCTGCGCATAGTGCGAATTACCCAAACTTAAATCATCAACATCTCTTCTGAGTTCAACCACTCCGTCTTTTTGACTTCCGCCGTCATCTCCATAACGGATATAAATTCTCTTAGAGTCAATACTTGACGGATACTCACGGCTATTCCAGTTTGTTCCTCCATCTACTGAGTGGTATTCTCCAACGGATTTAATTTCACCCATATTTTGATAAACGTCTTTGTACTCCACGTCAGGTTTAGTCAAAACAGGGGTATTAGTTTGCTTGCCTACATTGGTAACTTGTGGTATACCGATTCCATAAACATTGTATCCCTGTGTTTCTAATATAAATAATGCCTCTTTTAGAGTGGTCTGTGAAATGCCTAATTCTCTTTCCGCACCAATTCCAACGTCAATCATACCTTTTTCTTCTAATTCTTTTTTTAGAATATCAGCGGTAGCTTTTGCTTTGTTCTTATTCGCCGCTGTGTCTTCATTCAAAAGAGAGCGTACCGAAGAATCATTTTTGTATCCCATAATATCAGCAATTTCTTGTAGACTTTTTCCGTCTTCTCTTAAAGACTTTGCTCTATCCACCAGCAAACTTCTTCGCTCGTGATTAGCAACTCTAAGTTGCATACGTAAATCGGTTGTTGACATTCCCATAGCTTTTGCGATTTCTAATTGGCTAAGACCTTGTGATTTCAACTCTTTAACTCTGCTTATAAAGTCTCCGCTGTGCTGATATGGACTATCTCCCGAACCCCAAGGGTACCGACCAGAATGCCTCTTTGTACCATAGTGCATTAAAATATCTTCTGTGATAGCGTTCATAACTTAGCTCTCCTGTTCTTTGATTTTTGCAATTATCTTGTCGAAAGTTATAATCTTATCAATGATTGGAACAATATCTTCGACTGTTGGTTTGTGAAATAAAATCTCGTCGTTTTGGTATATTCTGAGTTCCATTTCAATATCAGCAGGTTTCACTTTATACTCTAAACAAAAAAGAGCAGCATAAACTTCAAGCTGCTCCATATGGGCGGGGGTTACTCCCGACTTATAATCGTGAATTCTAAGTAAACCATTTCTAAATATAATAGTGTCCGTTGTTCCAAAACAATTGTCAGAATAATATAAAACCTGCTCTGGGGTCATTCTGTAACCTATCGCATCGTTCACATACATATTTAAAGTCTTTTGCGACTTTGGTAATTTCTGCCCGAGCTTGATACATTGTGCGGCAAACTCGTGTAACATAGTGCCTTTTTGAGTAGCCTTAAATTTTGAATAACTTTCAACAAGTTTTTCTTCACTGTAATTAATCCAGTGGTATTTACTCGCACCAAGAAAGGCGTGGCAGCCTTCAATATTTGAATGTTTGTTCCAGCTCACGTAAAACTTCCTCCTTTTTTTCAGGGCTAATAAATCTTGAAAAAGACATCTCGTTCATTAAATTTACATAGTATTCTTGGTTTGGTTGTTTTGGAGAAGTTTCGCTTTTCTTACATTCTAAGGAAGCCCATTTGTTGTTATATAATATAAGCAGGTCGGGTATTCCTTGAATATGTGATGAGTCACTTTTCAAAACGATGCAACCCTTAAATAAGGTTTTTAATTCTTTAATTAGCTTGGATTGGAAGCTGTTTTCTAACATTTAGGCTCCTTTCTGAAATATGAAGATAACCCTACCAAAAGTAAAAAGAGAAAGCCACCCAAAAGTCGCTATTTCTATCTCTCTTCATAAAAGAGCGTGTTTTTTTCGCGTGTTTAAAATATCAATGAAAAAAAGAAAGAGCCGTTTTATTTGGCACTTTCTTAAATAGTCTATTTTGTCCTAAGTTTAGTCGTTTTCTTCTTCGTCCTCATAACCCATATACCTCATGACCTCCTCATAAGTTGGGTAGAGTTTATCGTAATCATCATCGTTCTCAAAACCATAACGTTCTGATGATACCTCGTGATTACACTTTGAACAAATAAGAGTGTTCTCCCACTCGTCCTCGAAATACATAACCTCTCCGCATTTACTGCAAATATATCTGCCTGTTGAAAATGCTTTGATTTGTTCTTTGTTGAAAAAACTCATAACCTATTACCTCCAAATTTTAATCCGAAAGCGTTTGCTTTCTGTAAATTAAGTTAGGGGGATAAGATATCTTAAATCTCCTTTTCTCATAATACGGATTGCAAAATTTACGCAACTGATTACTTTTTAAGTATAACTAACAATCTTGTAAATATCAATCTTTTTAGACAAAAATAGTAAAAGCCCACTTGCCCACTTTATTTGCCCATATTCCTTATATATACTAATCTTTTTATCGCAATTAAATAGAAATAAAAGTGGGCAAGTGGGCTTTTTGCTCGCTAACCCGCGATACTACTGGGTTTATCCAAGCCCACTTTTGATTTTAAAAGTGGGCTTTTGCCCACAAAAAGTGGGTAAAAATCAAAATAAAATGCAAAATCCGTCCGTAAAATTCTTAAAAATCATCAAAATTTTCTAAAAGACCACTTTCACAAAATCAAAAGTGGGCAGAAATTCTATCAAATTTTCAATAATCTCAAAAATTTTACGGACGTCAAAGTCTTAAAAATATCAACGTCCGTACACTTCTTAAACCAATTTTTACACCTTTTTTATCACCAATAAACTTATAAATTGTTACTAATTTATGCGAATTTTTCTTTAGAAAATCTCCTCAATATCTACACGAGACATCACATCCAGCATCCAATTAAGAATATCTTTATCCTCGGAGCTTTCAGTCTGTTTAATTATACTTTTAACTTCTTTTATGAAGCAATCGAAACAGGTATTTTGGGTGTATACAAAGCCTCCCCACTTGAGTTCTGTTTCACATTTAATGCATATCGGCTTATTCATTGTTTCTCCTTTTCACCACTTGACAAACCTACTCTCATTAAAATTTTTCTTGTCTTTAAGAGATTTGCTAATGGCTAAATCAATGCCCGAGCGGGATTTCAAGTGGTAATAATATAAGTCTGTAAAAGGCGTATTAAGCCTATCGATACGCCCCGCTGCCTGCGTCATAACCTTATAAGAATAGTTTTGCGAGTAGAATATAATAGTGTCAGTCTCTGTGCAATTCCAACCCTCGCAACCCGCCGTATACTGCACCAAATATGCCCAATTTTTACTTTTTGGTATCGGCTGATGTTTATGCCCATTCCATTCAGCGATTTCAACATTTTCGCCATAATCCAAATTTTTAAGAATTTCAAGCTCGTAATCAAAGTTATAAAATATAATTACTTTTGGGTGTTTCTCGAAAATTTCTAAAATTGCAGTTTGTCTTGACTGGTCCGAATTGACTATTTTACGCAAAATATAACAAAGCCCAGAGGCATTTTGAATTGGCTCGTTTTTATAAAAATCCCAACGACTTCTTGTCGCTTCTTTATACTTCTCCACACTATAAGTTACATAAATATCCTCGTGGTGAGCTACTGTTTCGCGCTTAAACTCCATATTCACAAGTATAGAATTTCTTAGGCGAATTAGCTTTCCAGTCCCAACATACCTATCGACTTTTGGGAATTTAGTAAAGCGACTGAATATAACGTGCTCCATTATGAATTCTGTTCTGTTTTTGTAAAAACCATTTGCTATGAAAGTTGGTATATAATCTTGCCAAGAGTCGCCCGGCGTAGCCGATAACAGTACCCAGTTGTTAGACTTAGTTATTTTAAGAAACGATTTTGCCCACACTCCGCTCCCGACGACTCGTTGCTCATCAAATATAAAGAATGCGTTAGTAACATCCGTATACTTTCCTATGTGGTTCCAAGAATCAATCACTACTTTATGATTACTATAAATATCAATTTCGGAGTTAGAAGATAGAAGAAAGGGCGATAATTCGCCCTCCCATTCTAATGTGTCTCGTTTTCGTGCCGTAGTGACGATATATAAATCTTTGATGTTGAGGTCGTCCATAGGAATATAAGTACCACCTACTAAACTATTTTCGTCTCCTCCATTTTGTAAATAGTAATATGCAAGTGCGGTTAAACTCTTACCTGAACCAACTCCACCGCATAGTATACAACCATTTTTCATTTGGTTTATAGCGTTTATCTGATAGTCGAATAACGTAATCATAGATAATCCTCTCACAAAATATCACATATCAGATCCTTCTAATTCTGCGTATTTATCCGCAAATTCATCCTCCTCAATAGACACGTACATCGTTTTCAGATAAGCCTTAACCCCTGTTTTTTCGTTAACTTCCCAACTATATGGAGAAATAGTCAAATCTACGTTACGTATTTCAGCAAAATCCAATGCCTCAACCGACTCCTCATCAAGGGCAGTCTTAGTTCTTTTAGTAACCATGAAAATCTTAGGTGGAAAGTTCCTAAAATTGACAGCAACCTGAATATAATGTTTAACTTCTTCGTCCTCATCACGAGGAGCCAAAACTCGTAAATTCCATCCATCCTCAGCTAAACGTTGAGCCTTGTCAACGTCGTCAATAATAACGCAGAAATTACGAACTCCCTCTCGATTATACTTTGACTCTTTTCCCGCAAAATTACGGAATATAATACGAGCGTTTTCGATAATTAAATTATCTACATTTTTATAAGCCATTTTTTCTCCTTTTTCAAAACGGGTATATCCCGTTGTTCTCTTTATCATAAAGTTCGCTTGACACAAACCAGTCAAAATCTCCATACTGAGATATGGATTTAACAGCATCATCGACCATTTTTTTGTAGTAAGAAATATCAATGTCTGATTCTTTTCCGAGCATCTTTACCATTTCGGATTCTAACCAGCGATAACCTTTTGACCCAGTGGCAGCCGCATAACCTTTTTCGCCTGTTTGTTTATTAGTTGTTTCTCTAAGTAAAATTCCTCCCCCACTACCGTCTTTAATTGGACAAAATCGACCAACTTTACCGATAAATCTATAATTGTGTTCTCCGTCTTTAAGATTTTCATTCATATCCAAATATAAAGCATCTTTTACGGATTTAGTCTCGCACATATCGTCAAATATAATCTCTTCTTTGCTGAAAAGTGATTTGAATACGTACGGAACTTGAAACTGTGCACCAGTTGCTGTCCATTTTCCTTCATGCTTACCGTCCTTATACTTTGCAATATAAACTGCATCATTAACTAAACAGAATTTTTCATACGTCGCCTCATGCTCGAAAGTGTATCCGTATTTTTTACCATAATCCATAATAAACTGAATGATTTCAGGAGTTGCGTCTGGTATTTTTATGCTATCAGTTTTGATATGGGTTGCCTTGAAACCTCTATTTTGAACTTCGTGTTTAAGATTAATCATAAATAATGCCCCGCGTTTAGCTACAATATTATCTTTGTTTCGGTTATCTCTGAAAGGGTTATCAAACTTTGCCGATGTTAACCCGTAAACACTATTTATTGCAATTTTCAGTGCCGTTGCTAAATCAGATGCTGTACTCTTTTCCAATAAATATGGTGTTAGTTTTCCGTCCAACATATTTTTGACTGAATCGTAATCCTCGTGCTTTATGAATATACGGGCGTCTTTTATTTCCTTAAATTTAGACGTAAATATAGGACCAAATAGTACCTCATCAATAATACTGCTCGGATGCATTGATGCAATATCAAGTACTGCAACGTCTCCATACATACCCGGCTCAGAATATACATACCCGCCTTCTCCGACTTCTTCCCCCATATAAAACGATTTCCCATTTTTGAACGTGTAATCGGTAAAATAAGGCAGTACACTATAATCGTCAAAAGGTATTGGTAAAATATCATTGTCTGTCAAGAATTTTACAGAATCATCTGCGTTCTTAATAGGTTTAGATAAGTCTCGGTAATTAAAATGTTCCTGCGGTTGTCGGTTTTTACCAAATATAATCCTCGTAGTAAGAGCATTAGTCGTGTCATTTACAGTCATTCCCGCCACATCTGCAAGAATTTGTCGAGCTGTAAAATCAGCTTTTCTTGCATTAAACACCGCTTCTGTTGCTATAACATCATTATCGCAATACTCTGCGACTGTCGTCCATAACTCCTCGGGAACGGGTTTATCCCACGGCAGACCAAGCTCTCGGTGGTGTATACCCAGTTCAATTTCAAATTTTTTGAGCGACTGCTTTTTGCTAGAAAAATCATAAACATCGGTATATGACAAATTATATGCCTCACCAAAAAAGCAGTTTGTACTACCACTTATTATTTTCTGTGATAGATTATATAGTTGCTCGTTTGTATACCCCATTAGTCTTCCATACAAAATATGATTGTCATATCGTCGACAGTTGAACCCGACAAGTCTGAATTTCACCAGTTCCTCAATTTCAATTGGAGTCGGATTAATCATTCTAACTACTGGTTTATCCTTGCCCTCGATTTTCCAGTTCACAATAAATAAATTAGGAAATACCTCAACATCATAAAACACCAATTTTTGGTCATCGTTTTTAATACTTTCTGATGAATTTTCAGATTTGAACTTCATTTTGTTGACTAATTTTATGCAGTAATCGGCTTGGTTTGTGCTACTCGCCGCGAACGCCAACACAGCATTTCGCATATTTGTAACGTCATAATTCAGTCCTCCCAAATATCCGTCTTTTAATATTTTGTAAATGAAGTCGATACTCGGCTTAGTTCCCGAGTGAATTTCTTTATTCAAATTACGTTTAATCAAGTTTCTAAGCCCTTTTTCACTCTTAACTGCTTCTAAATTTAACACTTTTTCATCTCCTTTCGTCGGCAACCCCGAGCTTATTTTTGCAATTTGTAAGTCATTACATTTTGTTAATTTTCTCCGCAATGAACTCTTTCCTGTAAATACTTTAACTTCTATATGGTCTCCATATATACGACTAAGTTTCGTCGCATCACCTGTGTAAATATAATGCAGATGAACGCCCTTTCCACTTTTACTGAGCTCTGCGTAAGTCGGTGGCCATTTGCTCGCCGCTATAATATTTTGTTCGAGAGATTTTTCACCGTACTCATTGGGAATATCAAAATCTATAACGATATGGTTTTCGGGAACTTTGACATAATGAACTTTTGAAGTGTCAATATCATACAATTTTGTCTTTACATCGTCCCATTTTTGTGTTGGAATATCTTTTGAGTTTGCATATTGAGCGTAGCAATCAGAGCAGTACTCATCAAATATAGACTGGGTGTTATCAAATTGAATTAGTTGTATAGGTTCGTCTTTTTCAGTATCGCGTTTTTCAAATTTATCAGTCCTAAAACCTGTGTAGTAACTGCGAACTCTCGTTCCGTCATCAAGATTGAAACGTTCTTTGTACTCTCGAAAATAATTTCTTAACTCCTCTTTGAAAGTCCTTTGCGAAAAGGGAAATGTAACTTTTGCCTCGTCACAATATACTTTATACATCTCCCAAGCTGATTTTAGGGTAACCCCGTCCTCTTTTGTGAATATGTGATAAGAGTCGATAACGAAGTTATAGAAGTCGTTAGAAGCACCGAGCATCGCGACAGGAATATAATCGTCGTAGTAATTTGGATTTTTCAAATATATCTCTTTGCAATGATGAGCAATTGCACCAAGTTCAAACTCAATTTGTTTTACGAGAGTGTGGTATTCTTTTGTATTAATTTTGTTACCTGACGGCGATACGTCAATTAGCCTGCGAATAAGCCCTGATTTCGCGTCCGTGATTTTTACAGGTTTGTTCGTGCCCATAAACAGAAAACACTTAAAACGATTAGAATATGTTGATTTGAATTTCTCATTCACCGTCATAATCTCGTGTGAAACTAAGCTGTTGAGCCGCGTGTTATCCTCGATTTTTGATAAGTCGCCGTCGTGCTGAATTGCCACAAGAGGGTTACTCCTAAATGCTTCAAGTGCAAAAGAGTTACTCGACGAGCCGAGAGCCTTTGCATCGAACACCGAGTAATATCCCTCAAATAATTGCTGAATAATGTTTAATATTGTAGATTTACCAGTTCCTGCGGAACCATATAACACCATAAATTTTTGTAATTTTTTAGACTCTCCCGATACAACAGAACCAATAGCCCACTCGATTTTATGTCGTTCTTCTTCGGAATATAAAGTGGAAATAAGTTTGTCATACGCAGGAAAATCGCCTTGTTCGAGCGGGTAATTCAGCCTTTTGCTGGCATAGTCTTTTTTGTTCGTAGCAGTATTAGAAAATATAAGTTTTTCGTCAAGCATATGAAATGAGTCACGCATTTGTTTTTGGCAGTATTTATGCCAGTTGTCTATCATCCCAGACTCAGCGTCCCACATATGCAAAACTTTAATATCTGAATCAAATTTTCTGCGACATTCCTCTGAATATCTATCCAGTTCATAGTCTATGAGTTGCAAAGCATCCTGCTCATCCGTTGACCATAAACCTCGTTCCTCAATCCAAACAGCGTAAAAATCACCTCCTCTAATCATAATATCACGGCTCTTTTTGATGATGAACTTTGGATAGATTTCGATTACTCCACGCTTTGTGCTGCGTGTTGAAATAATTAAAAAATCTATCATTTTAGCTTTTACTCTCCTTTTCAAATGGCTCGCAGTAGCCATATCTTTCTAAATATAAGCACATTTGATACCAGATTTCTATTTCTCGTAAATCAAGCAAACTGTACTCTATTTTGAACAAACCGCCATCTCCATTTTTCTTATATCTTCGATTAAGAAATGTTAAAAGTATATTGAATACTCTTCTTTCGTGAAATTGGTCGTCAGACTCGTCAATTAAACCAAGACTATCAATCATACTCCAAAACCATAGTGCCGTCCTATCTCCGAAAAGAGGGTCTGCCATAATATGCTCCTCACATCTAACTGCAAGTGCGACCATCATCTCTAAAACACTACACTGCCGTATATCTAAATATGATAAAATTATTCTACTATCATAAGAACGTTCATTACAAAATCGGTATCGCAGTTCTATTCCGTCTTCTTCTCGGTTACCATCCATTTCAATAGTATAGAAAAAATCAATAGTATGCAAATATTCGAGAAGTTTATGGTAAGAATTCCTATTGTGAAAAGTATCTACGAAAGAACATAACCACTCAAAATATCCATTAGTTACTTCTTCTTTAGTCATCTGTCCTCCATTTGGTGTGGTTTTCTGTTAACAATATCCGAATATTTTCGTTGGTCTAACAGTATTTCATAGTCACATTTAAGCCTGTCGTTACGAACAAATAATGAGTCATCTTCATACTCTCCAAAGTGGGTTAAAGACTCAAAACCAATAATATCTTCTATATTCTCTACTATGTCGTCATTATCATCAGCCACTATTTGGTCAGAATAATATACTAAACAAATAGTCAAATAATCTTCGACCGACCCAAAATCGTCAGGAGATATAACATAGGGTTGGTCGACATTTTCAATCTCTTCTTCATTTTTAGAGTTACCTCGTGAGTAATCTGTATAGCAGCGTTTTCTCAACATCTCCGCGTACTCTATAATATTCGGTTTGTCTTTTGTCTGTTTTATTTGCTCCTCTGTATCAGAAATATCTCTTTTTGAGAAAACTTCCTTAACTGAATCAATCTCTGTTTGAGCAATTTTTTCATATTTTTTCTTAAAATATTGATGAGTTATAGCCGAACCAACTGCAACACCAAATATAAATGTTATAAAAATTTTACTGCTCATAATTGTTCACCTCATTTTTTATTGTCATAACTGTGAGTGCCAACCCACCAAAAAGCAAGGAGACACTTATTAAAATGCCTCCCGTAATGTGCCTTTTTCGTTTGGTATCCAAAATATAATCAAGCGTTGATAAAAGGTTTTCTAAGCCGTCCATACTTTTTTACCTCCTGTTAAAACCGCAACCCCACCAACAAAACACACCCCTGCCATTGCGGCAAGAGTGCAAGAAACAAAAGTTAATATATTTTTCATAATTGATAATAACTTTTATACGACACTTTTGAAGAATATCCCTTATCGCTGGACTGAGAGTTAACACTGAGTACCGTTTTAACGGTGTCCAAAAGAATATCTTTTACCGCAGGTATAATAATATCTGCGACAATATGGGCTTTAATATCACGAATCTCGTCCTGATTAAATAGCCCGACAAACTTCTTAATCTCGCTTTTTTTCTTTAATTTTGCAGAGCCTGCGATAATCTTTTCAACTTTTCTGCCAATTTTATCGTCTCGCTGTTCCTCCTTGAACTTGTTAGAATTTGGCTTGTATTCCGCCATTACTATTTCTCCTTTTACTTAATTATCAGTTTTTCAGGTAATGTTATTTTTGTGTTCACGAGCTTGTTGTTTTCTTTCTTATATCGGTAAGTTAGATTGCTTTTTGCTTTACTCTCTGATACTGCGAAAGTTTCCGCTTTCCAAAGGCTTGTGACACAAATATCAAACTCCATAACTGGACCCTCGTAAGTGTACTTATTCATAATAACCTCCCAAAAAAAAAAAAACAAAAGAGAAACACCCTGTTAAAGGCGTTTCCCTCATTTGAACATTTTCCCTATTCGATTTCTTCTTCGCTAATATCTTCGTTTATTTCACGAAAATCAGCATCGATAATACCGTTGTTTTGTTGTTCTTTCTTAGTTTTGATTTTCGTCCATATCGGTTTAGCAATATGTTTGTAAGCTATTACGCCCATAACTACTGCTAAACCAACACCTGCCGCAATCTTAAAACTTTTTCCTGAACCTGCTTTCACAATCTCTTCGGTTGTTTCGATAACTTCATCTGTTACCATAATTTCATTAGTTTCCATTGTTTTTTCTCCTTTTCAAATATGAAAATTTTATTAATGTTCTTCATTAAAGAGCCTGTTTTTTTAGCGTAGTATCAAATAATTGTATAGTCATATCGCGGTGCTACGCGATAGTCCAACACGAGACAAGGTGTTCCGTCAGAATTAAGTTGAGAGCTGAAATTCAAATCAATATACCCCTTATAAATATTCCAACCAAGGTCGTATCCGATTTTTATGTCACTTAATCCGATTTCGTAATAAAAATCATTGAGCGAAATATACGAGTCGTCAAGCATTCGTTTGTTCAAATCATTCTCAGCTTTTCTAATTTTTTCTATGTCTGACTTAAAATATCTTCCTGATACTGCGTCGTAACATAGCGTTTCTCCATTTTCAGTAAAAATAACCTCACAGTTTGTGACAGGATTTTTTACTATTTTATCTTTTGCAATTTTCTCTCTTACCTCTTGTTCTTTTTTCTCTCCGACAATATCAATTACTCTTTCGCTGTACTCTTTTAAGGCAGTTTCTGAGAGCATATATGCAGTCGCCAAAACAGAATTTCGTCTATGATTAACCGAACTCGCACCTATAAGACAGGCTATGGAAACGGCACTTGTTACTGCTACGGGAACGTATAATTTCCAAGTGGTTTTTACGGTTTCGATAGGCGTTAATTTTTCATATTCGCTCTCGTTTCCTTCACCTAATGCTAAACTTTTTTCGACTTCTTCTTGCTCGATTAATTGAACTGCCTTTGGAGTAACCCTAACCGCCACAATAATCGCTCCCAACATTCCGGCAATGCCAATACCAGTTAGAATTTCTGGACTATGTTTCCCAATTGATTTTTGGACATTTTTTGCTATAGTTGTTATACTCATTTTCTTTTCCTTTTCATTTTTATTGACTTATTTCTTTGATGTGGTATAATAATTGTGAGGTGATGAACTATGCGAAAATTAAAAATATATCTTGATACTTCCGTTATCAGTCATTTAGAGCAACCTGAAAAGTCGACCGAATTTGAATATACAAAATTTTTTTGGTGCAAGGTTAAACAAGGAAAATATAATATTTGTTTATCAGAAGCTGTTTTTGACGAACTTTTAAAATGCAATGAACCAAAGAGAAAATTGTTAGTTAATCACATTGCCGAGATAAAATATAGCGAAATCGAACTTACGGAAGAAGTTTATACTCTTGCGAACATCATCATTAATCAAGGCGTTTTACCAAGCAAGAGTCGTTTGGATTCCATTCATATCGCAGCGGCAATAGTTTCTCAATGTGATTATGTTCTTTCTTGGAATATGAAGCATATGGCAAATATAACAACTAATAATGGAATTCGTGTAGTAACTTTAAAAGAAAATTATGGTAATATTCAAATTTTACCACCGTCAATGCTCATATAGGAGGTATTTATATGTTGAACTTAAGTAATAATTTCACTCTTGAAGACATACGCAAAATTCGTGATGATTTTGCTATGCGTCATCAAAATTCTACTTTTGATGAAATGAATGAAGAAATCCACAAAAACGCATCTATTGTTCTTAAAGAAATTGAAGAAATTAGAAAACAAAAGCAACAACATTCTGCTTAACTTTTCAACGCCTCACTTCTGTGGGGTGTTTTTTTATTTTTATCTAATATAAATAGTGTTTTGTCAATATTACATATTAAAAAATATTGTTACATGAATAAATTTCCAATCAAAGTTTTGTTCATCGCATTCGCTCCATAAAAGAAAAGAGCCCTTGTTAAGACTCTTTTTTATTAAGTGCTTCATTTACTTTTTGTTCAATCTTTTCGTCCATATTCTTATCCGCCACCCAATTAGATAACAGTGTTGCCGCTCCTCCAATTATCGTTGCCGTGATACCGAGGACTTTAATTAATTTTCCGTTCATAGTAAATCACTCCCTTTCACAATATAGGTTGTGGTTTTAGCGTAATTAATGCTCTAAATATGATGCTCCATCCAAAATTGGGTTATATAGAGCAGAAATAGCAACACATTCCATATTGCTGTCTATCACTGCCCGAATGTTTTGAAAATCAAGCCACAGAATACCAATATCCATTAGCTGGTCATAGCACCAACCAACTCTGTCTCCAATATCTAATTTTTCTATTCCCAAAAAATCATAAAACTCATTTATACTCGCCCAACCACGCAGAGAAAGATTTCTGTTCAGGTGGTATTCTGCATTCAAAACTGCCGCCATAGTAGCTGTAAAATACCGGTTTGAATAAATATCGTGGCACAATATTCTCTCGCTGTCGCTGTCCAACTCGGATGAATATAAAGCATATCCGTCTGCTGAAATATATGTTTCTTTTGCCATTTCTGCTTTTATTTTTACGTCGGCGTCATCTCCGTAAACAGTAGTTGCCGCTTTTTTATAACGCTCATATGATTGATGTAATAAAGCATACGCACTTGTTAGCGATGATTGATTATGTTTGCTTAGAATGTTAGCCCCGAAAATACAGCCAATAGTGGCAACACAAGTAATAATCGCTGGAATATATGGCGTTGCAGCGACTTGAATAATTTCGATTTTAGTCAAGGCTTCGCCTTTCTCGTCCTTAGATTTCTCCAATAATTCAATCGCTTTTGGCGTTGCCCGAACCGCCAATACAGCCGTCGCTACGACGCCTACCACACTTAGTACAGTTAGTATTGTTGGAGCGACGTTTCTTAGTTTATGGTTTATTTTCATGTTTTAGTTACTCCTTTTCAACTTTTAGTGTCATATGCTCGCATTTAATATTTACCTTGATGTTGTTTTCTTTATTATCTAAAAGCATTGGAATTTCAACATCTGTGTTTACATTCCTTGCCTCATACAAAACTCCTTTCTTCAAAATCGCCGATATTATCATATCCGTTATTGTCATAACTTTTTTCTCCTATAATGTGTTAAATATCTTTTCTGTCGAATACTGTTTCCCATCGCTCTTTCGGTAGCGGTTTCATTTTAAGTGACCACATAATTTGTCTGATTGTTACTGTCGGATATAATCCATCTATACAAACTCCAGAACGTTTGTCAAAGTAATCCTTGAACTTTTCGTGCAAATATAAATCGTCTACGAGCCAAGGGTCGAGTTCACTCCAAAAAGTGTTTTTTGTCAACTTATCAAACCTTTGCTGTATCACCGATAAACCCTTATTACCTATTTGAAATAACGTACATCGTGTATAAACAGGGTGTTCACAAATATAAATCGTCCCATACATTGATAAGTAAATCGCAGGTTTTTCATAGTGATACCGCATATCTGCAACTCCTAAAAACGAAAGAGTCCTTGTTAGGACTCGTTCATTAACCGATAATACTCCTCTGGGTTTGTTGCTTTAACTACTGAGTTTACGACTTTTCGCACATAAGTTCTCTGTTCTTCTGTACCCCTGCTGTTGTTCCCTATCTTTACACAACCAACACGAATATCTTTAACGATACTTTTAACTGCCAAAAGTGCTACTAGTTTTATCATTTTAGTATCCTCCTTAAGTTTCATATTTCCATAATACAGAATGTAAATCTCACGAAAAAAAAAAACGAAAAGGCTGTGTAAAACACAGCCTTTTCGTTTTTTAACTTCTTAAATCTACTTCTTTGTCGGTTTGAACTTACCGAACAACCCTCTAAATGTTGTCGACGTGAATGTTCCAGTTTCTTCAAACTTAAACCCTTTCTTCATCCAAATTGCATAGAATACCAGCGGTAATATAATTCCTGCCGCTTCTGCTCCCAATCTGAAATATCGCTCTTTTGCTTGCTCCGATAACTGTTTTTTCGCAATCTGTTCTTCACTTTCGCGTACCGCGGCATCGTGTTTTAATTGTTTTTCATAATGCTCGTTTTCCATAGTACGCCTATCGAATTTCTCGCCAAAATCCCAGTCTAATTTAGTCTCCTCGATTCTCAGTTTGTAGAGTTTCGCTAAGTCCTCAATCGCTGCTGATTTTTCTTTGCTTCCTGTTTGAATATTGGCTAAATCTTGAATTTCCGCCGCAATCTCCTCGCCTAACAAATTTTTGATTTCATCGTTCATTTTCGTTCTCCTTTTCAATAAATTATTAGTTCCATAAAAGAAAGTGTTATTTATGCGAAAACATATTTTATAATTATTTTCAACATTTACGCCCTCGTTAATTTTTTCTGAATATCATAATAACATACTTTTTAATCACCTGCGTACGGTATTTTTGAAAAACATAAAAAAAAGAAAGAGTCCTAACAAGGACTCTTTCTTTTTTTAGAGGTTAATTACTCATTTGTTTTTTTTGTTCCATTTCTTCCGCTATTGCCTTTACACTTTTGATGATATCGGCAGTCGCTGTATACTTTCCGTAAGCATAAGCCAGTTTTACCGCCACCATACCCGTGCAACAGATTAACATTCCAAAAAGAACATTTCGATAGTCTCTCATCATTAACCCTCCTTTCCATAATATAAACTGTTAATTTCGAGACTTGTCCAGCGACCAAAAGAACTTTCGGTATAAGTCATAATAAATATCCTTACAGCAAGGAATTTCTAATTTAGATTTCAGATAGTCGTAAGAAAGACCCTCGGTCACCGCTTTCAAAATATAGTTATGCAGTTCGCTATCGGTATCAAAAGCCACTTTCTCAATCAGCCAAATTTTATCTAAGTATACTATTTTTTCTTCCGCATATTTTTCAGTAGGATTGTGAATTGTTCCCATTTTTGCAACTTTAATTACACTTGCAGAATCTTTACTAAAACCGTCTATCTCCGAATATGCTTTTTTCCATAGTGGGTATTGTAAGCAGAAATGTTTCAGTTCGTAATATCTATGCCTCTCAATCCAATACTTGTTTTTAGCTGATAATTGGGGTTGTATAGTCGTTCCCATATTACTTTTCTCCTTTCCAAATATAACCGGTTTCTTCCCGTAACTTCTTTGGTGAAATGTAAAAATTAATTCGTCCTAATTTAGAATCCATTTCTTCAACGCTGGTTATGAGTTTCCCGTTTCTTGTCGCTTTCCCAATCGGTAGCCAACCGGATATAATTCCTGCTCTGACCCAACAAGCGTCCTTGCCGTAAATTCTTGCTACTACTGAAACAGGGACTGACCCATTCGCAAATATAACGTCACTCATAAAACTCATCTCCTTTAACAATTGGAATATCCCACTCGTTTGCAAACTCTATTTCTTTCGTCATACCCTCGCTGATGTAATCGCCAAATACCCAAAGCTCGTGACAATTTTCGAGCCATTCAATGCCCACCGTTCTCCCACAGTTACGCTGTGAATTATCATTATCATCTAAAAACTGTGTAAAGTAAATATGTGGGCATACTGGCATACAGCCGTTTTTAACTGCAAGTTTGCTGTAATTTATTGCATTTTCGACGTTGTCGTCAACCTCTAAATGTCGACCCTGTTCGTCCGTATACTCTCTATACGGAGAGCAAATATAAACCTTTTTCATTCTTATTCCTCCTTAAACATATTATCCCATTCTTTTCCTGCAATTAATCTCGCTACGACTAATAGTATGAGCGCGAATAAAAGCGTGCAGAACATTAGCGTGAACTGCATTTTATCGAACCATTCAGTTGTAGGTTCTCCTGCTAAAACAGGAAGTCCAATCAGCATTAATATAAATGCCAATCCGCCCATAATTTCTGCTATCTTTTTTCTCATTTTATTACTCCTTTTTATGTGTTTTTGGATTACAAATTCTATTCTAGATTAGAAAACGTGATTTACAAAAATAACCTCAGTGGAAATTTTTCAAAAAAAGAAAGAGCCCTTGTTAGGACTCAGTCTTTTTTTTTGTTTAATTTGTTTAGATTCTATTTTCTTGTTATCTAAATCTTTTCGCACTTTGTCATAGCCTATGGATGCCAATCCTATTCCGTATAGTATTGAAAATCCTACTGCTATTCCCGCTGCAAAATGTATTTTGTTTGACATAAATATGTCCTCCTTCAAATTATTCTTCATAATACAACTTGCAAATTTTGCGTGTTCTTCCATCTAATCATCGTTGCCTCACAAGGATAATCCTCATAGCCTAATGTGTCTGTGGTTATAATACCCTCCAAAACTCCGAGTATCACCTCGGCTTCATACTGCTTATACGGTGAAATATATTCGGGTAGTTCTCTATGTAAAACGTTGCATTTGGAGCATTTCAGACGGCGAATATCAATCCATTTAGTTTTTCGTCCTTTCGTCCGTACAATTCTTAAAACTCGGTCATAATATTTCAAAAGGGCTCCGCAAACTGAACAATCTGACTGATTTTCGTTAACCATAATTCTCCCTTTTCTAACTTAGATTAAAAAGTATTGAAAAATAATATGTAGAAGTTGACAATTCCTGCACATCATATATAATTATCGTTATTAAATCAATAAGAAAGAGTAAAATATGTTAATAAAATGTACTGAGTGCGAATTACAGGTGAGTGATAAAGCATCGTCTTGCCCGCATTGTGGTTATCCATTAAAAGAAAATATAAAACCTAAAACTTGCCATAAATCCAACAAACGAAAAAGATTACCAAACGGATTCGGCCAAATTAGCGAAATAAAAAACCGCAACCTTAGAAACCCTTTTCGGGCAATGGTTACGGTTGGCAAAAATTCTAATGGCAGACCTATTTGTAAACCTCTAAAACCCGAATCGTATTTTCTTACGTATAACGATGCTTATGCTGCTTTGGTAGAATATAACAAAAATCCATACGACTTAAATCCTGCAATCACAGTAAAAGAACTTTATGAAAAATGGACGACTAAATATTTTGATACTTTGAAAACCTATGCAAGTGCCAGAGCGATTAATTCTGCTTGGGCATACTGCACGTCTGTATATAGTATGAGAGTTATGGATATACGAGCTCGTCACATAAAAGGTTGTATGGACGAGGGAACGTCAACCGTTAGAGGAAACGAGCAACGACCGAGCGCTACTATGAAAAATAAAATTAAAACATTGTTTAACTTAATGCTGGACTATGCTTTGGAATATGAACTCGTGGACAGAAATTATTCGAGGGGTTTCAAACTTTCAGACGAAGTAATAAAAGAAATTATGACTGTTAAAAAAGGGCATATAGCATTTACGGACGAAGAAATAAATTTACTTTGGAAGAATGTCGATTGCAAACGCTACATTGACATAATCCTAATTCAATGTTATTCAGGTTGGAGACCGCAAGAGCTTGGGTTAATTGAACTGACGAACGTTGACCTCGAAAATTGGCTTTTTAAGGGTGGTATGAAAACGGAAGCAGGAACCGATAGAGTTGTACCAATTCACTCTAAAATAAGACCATTGGTGTTGAGAAAATATATCGAATCCGAGCAATTAGGGAGTAAATATCTATTTAATTTTATCGACTTAGATAATAATCTGAAAGATATAACGTTCACATACAAAAGATACCAAAATGGCTTCAATAGAATTAGAGATGAGTTAAAACTCAATCCAAAGCATAGACCTCACGATGGGAGAACTCATTTCGTAACATCAGCTAAAAAATATGGAGTCGATGAATATGCTGTTAAATATATCGTAGGACATAAAATCTCTGACATTACGGAAAAAGTGTATACCAAAAGAGAGTTTGAATGGTTAAAAGATGAAATAGAAAAAATAAGATAGATTGTTAATTGTATAGGAATATAAGTGTAGGAATAGTATAGGAATAATGTATGAATTACATACATTTTACTCCTTTTAACTATTCCTAATCACTTCTTAAAATCAGTAGTTAATGGCGTTCAGACGTGGTTAGAGGTGTGAGGCGTTTCAAGTATATAAAACTCGCTAAGATTTCAGAGTACAAATTTCGCCAATTATTGAAGTGTTTTGTGCTGGATTTTACAGCTTCGGACACAGCAAAAATGACTAATCTAAACAGGAATACGGTCAATAGAATTTACAATGAAATTCGCAGAAAAATATTCGATTATCAACTTAAAATGTCACCAATCCAACCTGAAAAAGAAGAATTTGAAGTCGATGAAAGTTATTTTGGACCACGCCGAGTTAAAGGAAAACGTGGTCGAGGAGCGGGTTCAAAAATCATTGTTTTCGGACTTTACAAACGCGATGGAAAAGTGTATACTGAGATTGTTTCTGACTGTAAATCGGCTACACTAAGCCGAATTATCAGAGGTAGAGCAGACATTGACAGCGTAATTTACAGCGATGGTTGGCGTGGTTATGACGGTTTAGTCGACCTTGGTTTTGAAAAACACAGAGCCTGTGTCCGCGACATTTTAGGGTAAATCATGGAGAAAATCGCGGACACAGGCTCTGTGTGAGCTTTCAAAAGGCAACGGAAATCACATTAATGGTATCGAAAGTTTTTGGCACAGAGCCTGTGTCCGCGAGGTTATGCGAAGCATCGGCTCGTCAAATTTAAAGGCGTACCAAAGGAAAAATTCATTATTTATCTGAAAGAAACTGAGTTTAGATTTAATAATCGCGACATTGATTTGTATAAATTTTTGCTCAAAATGTTTAGAAATTCACCGCTGTTCTAGTCAAGACCCTATGTTATTGTTGCGTAATCGCGAAAGTGAAGTGAGTATATAATTAAAATAAATCAATATTCTTTCCACTCTTTGTCATAAATGTCAAAAAAGGCATACTTTAATCGTCAAAACTAACAAAATAATATTATCGCGGTTTGTGAGTTGTTTTTTCTAGTTAAAGTGTGGTATAATGTCAAGTACTGATTAGTAATATAATATACTTGTACTAAGAGCCAACTCTATAAGTGGGTTAATTTGTCAGGTGGCTTTGGCTTGCACATAACATGTGGACATTTCGTGACAGATAGCTTTGGTCTGCATTTTTGCGTCATGGTTAACTGTACAGTTAATATAGTTAATTAACTCACGCGTTTTGATAGTTATAGTAAAATTTATTATGAAAATCGCAAAACGCGAGGGTTAACTAACTGCACATTTGAACTATGACGCGAAACACAGGCAGGTGTTACCTGCAACTATAAACTATCCCTCCCCCTCTTGATTTTTTAACGTTAGAATAATCTAAAAAATTAAGTTTTAGAACAAGTTTAATATTATGTTTAATGAAATTATCACTACGCAAAGGAGCTAAATATATGCCATATGTAATGGCCGTGACCTCTGGTAAAGGTGGCACAGGTAAGTCCTCAATCTGTACCGGTTTGGGGTATTCTCTCGCAAAACAAGGAAACCGCACACTAATTATCGAGATGGATTTCGGACTGCGTTGTATCGACATTATGCTTGGTATGACTGGGAAACTTAAAGGCGACCTCGGAGATGTGCTTGATGGTAAACTCGCCGCAATGGACGCGATTACCACAACAGAATCTGCAAATAACTTGAACATACTCTGTGCCCCCGAAAACCCTTTTTCTTTTGTTACAGCTGAACAAATTGCTGAAATTTGTCAATCTGTTAAAAAATATTATGACTATATTATAATCGATACTGGTGCGGGTATAAACTCTCACGTTTTTGATATTGTAACACAAGCCGACCTTATACTCGCTGTCACAACGCCCGACCAAATTTGTGTCCGCGATGTTAGAATGATTTCAGACGAGTTTTACAGAAGAGGCAATCAACGTCAGCGTTTGATTATCAACAAACTTCATATGCGTAATGTTCAATCTGATATGATTAAAAACCTTGACGAGATTATTGACACTATCGGCGTTCAGTTAATTGGCTGTATCCCCGAGGACTATGAATTGGTTATGTCTTTGGGCAAAGGTAAACCTATTCCATATACCACCCCGTCCATGATAGCTTTTGATGCAATATCAAAGCGTATTCAAGGCAACGATGTTCCGCTTACTATTTAAGTTACACTTAAATAAAAGTTACACTTAAAGAAGTAAGTTGATAGTTAACAGTGTATAGGCAGGTAGCACCTGCTGGCGTTTCGCAGAGAAGGTTAACAGTATCGTTAATTTAATTTCGCATTTTGTCATTTTAATGAAAGTTCAATGGTTGCAAATCGGTAAGGAGGAAGAAGTCGCAAGGGTTTCTAAAAGTTGTAATTGTTAAAAGTCGCAAAGGGCAAGATTGTGGCTCAAAATAAAAAAGCTAAAAAAGTCGCAGGGACGTCGGAGAGTTTATAGTTAAAAGTGTAAAGTTGATAGTTTCGCGACATAATTTAACTTGATTAATATTTAACTCCGCGAACAATGGTTGCAAATCGGTAAGGAGGAAAAAGTCGCAAGGGTTCTTAAAAGTTGTAATTGTTAAAAGTCGCAAAGGGCAAGATTGTGGCTCAAAATAAAAAAATCTAAAAAGTGAGGAGTAAATATGCAAATTGAACGTTTAAGTATTGCGTTAGTCGCACACGATACTAAAAAACCTCTTATTGAGTTTTTGGTGAGTTCATATTCAAACGTTCTTGCTGAGCATAATTTAATTGCTTCTGGCACAACGGGTCAACGCTTGATTGAAGCAACAGGGCTTGACATTAATTGTGTATCGTCTGGTGATATGGGTGGAGTTGAAACAATCACTTCCAGAATAGATTTTGGTGAGATTAACGTTGTTTTCTTTTTTCGTGACCCTTTCACTCAAAAAATCCACGAAAGCAGGGCAGACACAGGTTTATTGCGTGCTTGCGACAAATTTCCAATCCCTCTTGCAACAAACATTATCACTGCCGAAGCTCTGATTTTTGCCTTACAACGCGGAGATTTTAACCATCTTGTTTACTCTAAACCAACATTTCTAGGTGGGTAGCACTTCGTGCCCGCCTGTGTTTCGAGGCATAGTTTAACTGCATATTTAGTTTGCTTCACGCGACGGGCAATGCCCGCCTATATTTTGCATCGTAGTTTAACCAAATCATTAGTTTATTTCACGCGACGGGCAACACCTGCCTATATTTCGTGTTATAGTTTAACTGCATATTTAGTTTATTTCACGCGGCGGGCAATGCCCGCCTGTATTTCGCGTCATAGTTTAACTAAATCGTTTGTTCTCAGTCAGCGGTTTACGGTTATACAAAAATCACAGTGGTCACAAATTAATTAACAGAGAGCTTTTCGCGATATAGTTTTACTTTGCGGTTAGTTAACTCACGCAACGGGGAATCCCCCGCTGGCACATAACATGTGTCCGTGATATTTCTTAGCTTAGTTCGATATAACAGTTATTTCACTTCATTGTGGAGGGACGTTTATCAATAAAATCATCTAACATTTATAATAAAACAGCTACCATAAATGGTAGCTGTTTACATGTTAAGATAATTTTATTAACAAAACGCGGAATAGAAACAAAAAACTAAATCAAACTTTCACGCGTAACTAAGCCACGAGTACCACACCTATTTATAAAAAGCCGCATACGCCTTATACGCCATATAAACATCAAGTTTTGAAGTTATTTCGTATGGTGCGTGCATTGAGAGAACAGGTACTCCAACATCTAGTGTGTCGATGTTCAAGTTTGCGATATATGCAGCAACTGTTCCACCACCACCGTTATCAACTTTGCCAAGTTCGCCTGTTTGCCAAATGACTTCATTTTCGTCAAAAAGCTTGCGGATTTTTCCAACAAATTCTGCGGACGCGTCGGAAGCACCCGATTTACCGCCAGCACCTGTATATTTTGTGACAACTATTCCGTGGTTTAATTTTGCACAATTTTTCTTTTCATAAACATCAGGGAAAGTTGGGTCAAAAGCAGAATTAACATCAGCAGAAAGGCAAGCAGAATTTTCAAAACTTTGGTGTGGACAGACTTTATAATAATGAGCTAAGTCTGCAATAAAATAAGAAAGATATTTGCATTTTAGACCAGTATTTCCAGTTGATCCGATTTCTTCTTTGTCGGCAAAAACTGCAATTGCGGTCTTGGCAGGTGTTTCGATTTCAAGTAATGCTTGCAAAGAAGTATACGCACAAACTCTGTCGTCTTGCCCATATGAGCCGATTAAAGAATTGTCAAAACCAACATTTCTCGCTTTAAATTGTGGTACGAGTTCTAATTCCGCAGAAAGAAAATCGTCTTCAACGATACCATATTTTTCGTTAAGAATATTTAGGATATTGAGTTTAATTGCTTCGCTCGCGTCGTCACCCTCAAAAACATACGGTTTTGAGCCGATAAGAATGTTCAACTCTTCGCCTTTAATCCCTGTTTTAAGGTCACGTTTCATCTGTTCAACAGCAAGATGAGGAAGCAAATCTGTTATACAAAAAACAGGGTCACTGTCACTTTCACCAATATTAACCTCAACTGTCGAACCGCTCGCGGTTATGATAACGCCGTGCAAAGCCAAAGGAATTGCCGTCCATTGATATTTTTTAATTCCGCCATAATAATGCGTTTTAAAAAGTGCAAGTTCGCCGTCCTCATAAAGCGGGTTCGGTTTTAGGTCAATACGCGGGCTATCTATGTGTGACGCGATAATATTTGCACCTTTTGATATATCTTCTTTGCCGATAATCGCTGCAACAACAGCTTTTCCGCGATTGTCAATATAAACTTTATCGCCAACGGAAAGTTCTGCACCGCGAACAAAAGGCTTAAATCCGTTCAAAGTGAGTTCTGTAATAATTACCTTATTTGCTTCGCGTTCAGTTTTAGCAGTGTCAAGAAATTTGCGGTAATTATCGCAAAATTCATTCATTTTTTCTAAATCTTTGAAAGAATTATACCCATTTTTCTTTTGAGAAAACAATTTAGTTTTCAACTCTTTTGAAAGTTCTGATGACATCTAATATATCCTCCATATTTTTATTATTAACTATTATATCCGCGTTTTCATAAAAAAACTCTTTTGTTTTTTGAGATTTTATCCTGTTCAAAATCTGTTCACGAGTTATATCATCACGCTCAATAAGTCTCTCAATTTGTTCTTCTTCGCTATTTGCAATTACCGCAATAATCAAGTCGCAAATTTTATCAAAACCGCTCTCAAATAACGTCGGCGCATCGACCACCACGCAGGGCGTGGCTCCACTTTCGCGATTTGTTTTTAATGAATTGCACTTTTGGCTCCGCGAACTTTCGTAAAAATCAGTGTTACCTTCAAAGGGCACGGTATCATTATGACTTAATTCCAAATATTTGTGTTTTATTTGCAAATAATCCTGTGGATTTTCACAAAAAATCAACTCATCTAATCTTTCCGTTATATAGGGAAAAATAATATTGTTGAGCCTTTGCAATTTATCACTGTCAGAAAAAACTATATCGCCAAGTTTTCTGCGGTCAAGAGTACCGTCTGATTTAATAACATCACCAAAACATTCCGCGAGTTCTTTCAAACACTGAGCGTCTTTATCCGTAACCTCTTTTGCAACTTTATCCGCGTCAATAACATAAAAGCCCAAGTCGCGAAGTGCATTGCAAAAAGTTGTTTTGCCTGAACCTGTCTGTCCTGTTACTCCTATTATCATATCGATAGACCTATCCTAAAACTTATTTTTATAGTTTTTGCAAATAAGGGGGGACAGTACTCACTTAGTCCAGTGGACTGTTATAGTACCTAAACCCAGTTGTTATATTTATACTCCAAATAGAAAAATCTAAAAAATCTTACAAATAATGCAAATCACCTTTTAAAATCTATTAATTTCATTAGCTAAAACATAGTAAATTTGACACATTTTTAATAGTTTTGTTAAAATAGCGTTTAAAGGCAACTGTCTATATAAGACGGGGCGAATCCTTGCAACCCATTTTTTAAATTATTACAATTTCTCAGATATATCTTATATAGGACCTTTGCACCTTAATTTTGGCAAAATCGTTTAATATAACAAATTTCAAAGGGTGATTCGCATAAATAATTATGAGTTTTAGAACAAGTCTACTCTCTTATCGTAATCCATTTGCCCTTTTCATATTTTACTATACGCGATGATTTATTTTCAATTTCGCCGATATCAAAAACCGCCGCAATTTTGCCTCTGAACTTTTCGTGTATATCTCGCCCGTTAGTCAAAATCGGCTCACCTGTTAGGTTCGCAGAGGTAGAATATAAAGGCTGACCAACCTGTGCTAAAACGTCAGCAATTACCCTACTTCTAGGATTTCTGACCGCACGCCCATCTATTATAAAAGTAGTTGGTACAGTTATTTTAATGGGTGAAATAAAGTTTCTGTCCAAAGTAATCAACGGTTTATCTTTTGCACAGCCCTTAATTTCATTGATTTTCTCTTGCAAATCTTTTGACACAAGCGAATGAAAACCATAGACCGTGTCAGTTGGCAAAACGACAATTTCTTTTCTTAACAATAATTGTGATATTGTAAAAATATCAATTTCATAACAATTAGGATTTTTTAAAAAAAGAGTTCCCATTTTTTTATTCCTTTTTTAGCCTGAGTTACAACGCTGTCGGAGAGTTAATAGTTGCAGGTAATACCTGCTTGTATTTCGCGTCATAGTTTAACTATATCGTTAGTTAATTCACGCGTTTTATTATTGATAATAGTTGCAGGTAACACCTGCTTGTATTTCGCGTCATAGTTTAACTGTATCGTTAGTTAATTCACGCGTTTTATTATTGATAATAGTTTTAAGTAACAGTTGCAAAACGCGGAAATTAAAATAAACGCCCGATTAAACTTCTCCGCGTAAACGTCGGCGTCAGCCTATACAATACTTATCAACTATATCTATTAACTGGCTTCGCCACTTAATTTAGCCGCTCTGTCCGCTGTCGCAAGAGCGTCAATTAATTCGTCTAGGTTGCCGTCTAAAAAATTATCAAATTTGAAAACGTCCATTTTTATGCGATGGTCAGTTATGCGTTGCTGAGGATAGTTGTATGTGCGAATTTTTTCTGCTCGGTCGCCAGTCCCAACTTGGGAACGGCGCTCGCCTGCGATTTCGGCATTATGGGCTTCAAGTTTTGCTTCATATAATTTTGAACGAAGAACGGTCATTGCACGGTCTTTGTTCTTGTGTTGCGAACGTTCGTCTTGACATTCAACCACAACACCTGTTGGTAAATGAGTAATTCTTACAGCAGATTCTGTCTTATTAATATGCTGACCACCTGCTCCGCTTGCACGGAACACATCAATTTTTAACTCTGACGGGTTGATTTCAATTTCAACTTCGTCCGCTTCGGGCAGAACCGCAACGGTAACAGTTGAAGTGTGCACACGCCCTTGGCTTTCGGTTTCTGGAACACGTTGAACCCGATGCACCCCGCTCTCATATTTAAACCGTGAATATGCCCCGTCACCCGAAACCATAAAAGAAACTTCTTTATAACCGCCAAGACCTGTCGGATTTGAGTTTAACTCCTCAACTTTCCAGCGTCTGCTTTCCGCATACATCGTGTACATGCGATAAAGCGAGTTTGCGAACAACGCCGCTTCTTCACCGCCTGCACCACCTCGAATTTCAATGATAACGTTTCTGTCGTCATTTTCGTCTTTCGGGAGTAAAAGGATTTTCAATTCATCTAAAAGTTTTTCGATAGTTTCTTTTGACTCGTCATATTCCGCTTGAACCAATTCACGAAAGTCTTTATCTAAACCGCCTGTGTCAAGCGTTTCTTTCGCGTCATTAAACTGTTGCTCCTGTTTCAGATATTCACGATATGCAGCAACAATTGGAATAAGAGTTTTATATTCTTTCATCAGTTTTGCATATTCTTTTTGGTCACTCATTATATCAGGGTCCGCTGTTCTTTTTTCCAGTTCTATATAGTGTTCTTCTGTTTGTTTAAGTTTATTTAACATATTTACCTCAAATTTTTATAATAGACCTGTGATAGTTTATAAATAAGACATTAGGAAAAACTTATAAGGCTTATTTTATAAAAAAACAATGGATTTGCTTAGCATGATTGCTTTATCGGGGCTTCGCCCCGAACTCTATTTTATTAAAAAAATAAATTTACTTTAATCCCATTGTTTAAGTTTGTTTAGCATATTTACCTCAAATTTTTATAATGGACCTGTTTTCAGTCTGCTTTCTTTAAATTTTAATTAAATGGATTTCAGGGTATGGGGTGAATACCCCATGATACGCGGGGCTTCGCCCCGAACCCTATTTTACTAAAAAATAAATTTACTTTAATCCTATTGTTTAAGTTAATCCTATTGTTTAAGTTTGTTTAGCATATTTACCTCAAATTTTTTATAATGGACCTGTTTTCTAGTCTGCTTTCTTTAAATTTTAATTAAATGGATTTCAGGGTATGGGGCGAATACCCCATGATACGTGGGGCTTCGCCCCATACCCTATTTTATTAAAAAAAAATAAATTCTACTTTAATCCTATTGTTTAAGTTTGTTTAGCATATTTACCTCAAATTTTTGTAATTAAACTGTAATTGTTTATAAATAAGACATTAGAAAAAACTTATAAGGCTTATTTTATAAAAAAACAATGGATTTGTTTAGCATGATTGCTTTCTCGGGGCTTCGCCCCGAACCATATTTTATAAAAAATAAATTTACTTCAATCCTATTGTTTAAGTTTGTTTAGCATATTTACCTCAAATTTTTATAATTAAACTGTAATTGTTTATAAATAAGACATTAGAAAAAACTTATAAGGCTTATTTTATAAAAAAACAATGGATTTGTTTAATGTTCCTGCTCTCTCGCAGACTTTCCCCACCATATTCTAAAATAAATCTAACTCATAACATTATACTTTGAAAGAAAAAAAAATTCAATGTTTAACTTGTCTTTTGTGTATTATTTTCATTTTAGGTGGAATAATAATATTAAATTTGTTCAAATTAACTATTTTTGTGGTACATCAACCATATAAAAACATGAAAATATTAGACCTGTTCTTAAAACTTATTTTTTTATAGTTTGGCGGGAGGGAGTAATCCCCGCTAAGCGGGGATTACCACCTTTTGTTCTTTTTATACTTCTTTATACTTCCCCTAAAAAATATCATAAATAGAAGAAACAAGTCTATTGAAAGGAAATAATATGTTGTTAACAAGTATTAAGGCTGAATTTGATACATTTGATTCTGCTGATTTTGTTGCAAGAAAAATCAGCCGTCAAGTTACAGGCGTAACAAAAACAAGAATACAATCTTCTGCACCAAAAAATCACAACGCGAATTTTACAAACGCAACAAATTACAGTAACAGTTTTGGCATTGGAACTATGCCTTATACAAATGCTTATAATTTTACAGGGCTAATTCCGCAAAATGATTACACCGAAAACAGAATGGAACCTTTACGAACCGAAAGTGCCGAACTCATAATCACATGCAACACAAACTGTGCCAACCAAGTTGAACACCTATTAATCAACGCAGGTGGAGCAAACGTGAAACGCTCTATCTAGCGGGGCGGGGCGGTTTCACGTCATAATTTAACTAAATCGTTAGTTCATTTCACGCGGGCGGCGGGTAGCACCCGCTGGCGGTTTCACGTCATAATTTAACTAAATCGTTAGTTCACTTCACGCGTGTCGGGGAGCCCCCGCTGGCGGTTTCACGTCATAATTTAACTAAATCGTTAGTTCACTTCACGCGGGCGGGAACCCCCGCTGGCGGTTTCACGTCATAATTTAACTAAATCGTTAGTTCATTTCACGCGGGCGGGGCGGATAGTTGAAAGTTGATAGTTTAAAGTTGAAAGTTGATAGTTTAAAGTTGAAAGTTGATAGTTTAAAGTTGAAAGTTAACGTGTCCGCCTTACGGCGGACATTTTCGCGTCATAATTTAACATAATCGTTAGTTTTTAGTCACGTTTTATAAATTTAATAAAAAAATCATACTAATTTTGTTATCATGTATTATGTGCCTGTATTATGTGCCATATTATATGAAAGATAAAAAAATGAATGAGCCTGTATAATACAGAACTCATTCATTTTTTATTTATGAAATAATCAAGTGTATTTGCAATCATTGCAAGTTAATTTTAATCATTGCAAGTTAATAACGCAAAACGCGAAAGCGAAATATTAAGGTTAAACTACTCCGCATAACCGTCGACGTCAGCCACCTAGGCTATTAACTATCCAACCCGCCAGCAGGTTCCACCTTCTAAAAACGTCTGATTTCACGAATGTTGTCTGCAGTTTTTTCGAGTAAATCATCAACACCAGCGAGAACATCATCGGTAAGTTCAGCAGCTCTTTCGTAGGTTTTTTCGATGACAGGAGCGAGTTCTTCCACAATTTCTTCTGTCTCTTCAAGTGCACATTCCGCACAGTCCTCAAAATCACCAAGCTCATCATAAGCGTTGTCGTAATTGTCGAGGTCGAACTCGTCGTCACTTGCAAGTCTAATTCTGCGTTTTGAAATCACAACTGCGGCAACAGCAACAATTGCTGCGATAGCGAATAAAATCGCTAAAAAAGTTTTAAATTTCATTTTGTTTCTCCTTTTTTTATACATCATGTGCAAAAAGCACTGCTTTAAGGGAACTGAGTAGCGGTGAGTATTTTAGCTAATAACACCCCAACTGTAATCAAACACTTGTGCGTATCATTTCACAGATTTCCAGACTTATACATAATAACGCTCAGAGCGACCAAAGACGCGGTTTCACATCGCAAAATCCTTTTACCAAGCCACACGGGGGGTATTCCATAGTCTTTCGCGAGCAATATTTCTTCCCTCGCAAAACCACCCTCACTGCCGATAATGATATTGCAATCAGCTGCATCAAAAGTTAAGTCTTGGAAATTTTTACTATCAAATTCTTCCTCATATAGAATTATAGCATTGTTTTTTACTCTTTGCAACACTTTTTCAAATTTCTCCACGGTTTCAATCAGCGGAATTAACCCTCTGTTGCATTGTTTTGCGGATTCTTTTGAAATTTTGTTATATCTGTCAATTTTTTTGTTGAAGTTGCTACTATTAACATTAGTAAATTTTGTTTCAACGGGAACGATTTTTGTAACACCCAACTCGACTGCTTTTTGGACGATAAACTCAAATTTATCGCCTTTCGGCATAGCTTGCCAAAGCGTGATATTAATACTCGGCTCAGAGTAACAAACGTTCTTATCTATTATGTCCAAATAAACACAATTATCAATTTTCGCGATTTTACAATCATAATCATACCCATTGCAGTTTACACGTAAGCTATCGCCAACTTTCATTCGCAACGAATTTTTTATATGCAAAGCGTCCTCACCAGATATGGGCTCGCTGATATTGTTAGTAAAAAAGGTCATAAATCCTCTGGATAGGGTGTGCCTGACGGCACACAGGTAACACCTGCCTGTGTTTCGCGACATAGTTTAACTGCTGAGTTAATTTAATTCACGCGGGCACAGAGTTAATAGTTATGGTGTCGGATAGTTTATAGTTAACAGTTAGCAGGTAACACCCGATGGCGTTTCGCGTCATAGTTTAACTGCACGAATAGTTAACTCACGCGGGCACAGAGTTAATAGTTGCAGGTAACTTTGGCCAGTGGCAGAATCAGTGGCTTGTCGTAGTGCTTGCACGTAGACGGGGGCAAAGCCCTCCCCCGCACTATTAACTTGTGAACGCAAAGTGTTCACAAAGTATAAGTTGCTTCTTTAGTTCCGTTGTAATCAAAATAACTAACTTTTTCGGTCAACCGCTTGATTATATCGTTCTTCACAGGACCATAATCAAACTCTTGAAGCTCACCGACAAATTCTACAATTTTAGTGTAATTATAATCTTCCAAAGCATCAATTAATGCATATTTTGTTTTTTCAAGTTGTTCTGGTGAGCCTTCAGGTTTTTCTTCTTGACTGTCAAAAGTATTAAAAATATTTGTCAGCTCAGTTTCAAGGTCCTCTAATTTTTCGATAAAGAAAGAGGTATTTTCACGGCAATAAGCGTAGTTATCAACTTCACTTTCTTTTGAAAGTCTTGCCGCCAGCTTACTCAAAAACATTAACCCACAATTGGAAAATGAACCCTTAATTGTATGTGTGAGTAAAGTAAAACCTTTCATATTATTGCGTTCAAGAAGGTCTTTAATTTCTTCAATTTGAGTTGGAATTTTTAAAAGCAAGATTTTCATAGATTTTTCTAAAATATCTTCCCTGTTTGCAACATTGCTCAAAGCTTGACCAATGTCAATTCCTCTGATTTCAGCAAGAGTTTTAACAAATGACGATTTTTCGATTACGTTCTCATTTTCGTCAAGAAAAGCCTTGTCAACATTGATTTTGTTATTAGGTAAATATCTTACCAAAACAGAATGCAGGTCTTTTTGTTGGATAGGTTTTGAAAGAAAATCGTTCATACCGCCTTTGATAAGTATTTCTTTTGTGCCGATAAGGGCATTCGCCGTTAGGGCGATAATTGGCAAAGAAGCAAACTTACCGCCCAGTTGACGAATAGCAGCAGTCGTTTCGATACCGTCCATCACAGGCATCATATGGTCCATGAAAATCAAATCATAACTATTCATTTTAACTTTTTGAATAGCTTCTTCACCAGACAAAGCCTTATCACAAACCACTTTATAAAGCGTTTCAATCAAACCAGCTGCAACGTGCAGGTTAATATCATTATCGTCAACAATAAGTATTCTTGCTTTTTGTGCTGAAAAACCAACAACTTCAATATCTTCGGCAATATTTTTTGCATCACCGAGGACTTTTGGAAGTGTAACAGTAAAAGTTGAACCAGTGCCTATTTCAGATTTAACACTGATAGATGCGTTCATAATATCACACAATTGTTTTACAATTGCAAGACCTAAACCTGTACCACGGTCAGAGTTTGTTTCAAATTGCTTAAACGGTTGAAAAAGTTCATCTAATGTCTGCTGAGGAATACCAAGACCAGTGTCCTCAATTGTATAAATAACATGGGTATCCCTTACGTCAACGCGTAAAGTCACACTGCCCGAGGTAGTATATTTCACGGCATTATTTAAAAGATTTATGAGTATTTGACGGATATGCGGTTCGTCACCAAAAAGCACTCGCGGAAGTTCACCGTAAGGCACATAGTTAAACTGTAATTTCTTTTTTGTCGCCAAAAATCTAGTAGACGCTGTAAGGTCATCAATCATTTTTATGAAATTAAAATCGGTTTCCACAAGAGTTAATTTGCCTGTTTCAAGTTTTGAAAGGTCAAGAATATCATTCACGATTGACAGTAATATGTCAGCCGCTTCCTTAATTTCCTCGATATATTTAACTTGCGTTTCTGTGAGGTTATCATCATTCAAAAGTATCTGAGAAACGCCAAAAATTGAGTTCATAGGTGTGCGAATTTCATGCGACATATTTGAAAAGAAATTAGTTTTTGCAGCATTAACCGCCTGCAATTTTTCGTTTTCAAATTCAAACAGCTTCAAACGAATTGCGTGTTCTTCACCACTTGCAATTTCTTCAAGCATATCTTTAATCGCCGCTTGAAGATTTTCAATTTCAGTCGATTTAGAGTTTCCTTTGATTGCAAGATAACTGTCAACGTCTTTTTTTATATCAATTTCGCCATTAGCAATTTTTTTCGCTGCTATCGTCAATTTATTAATTGAATGCAAAATTCTCACTAAATTTAAATATTTTAACGCGGCAAAAATAGCAACCCCAAGAGTAATTGCTATCAATATCAGCGTGATATATATGTTCATTTTTTCACCCTTTTTTTATTTTGGGAAGGTTCCTGCCAGTGGCAGAATCAGAACCTTGACGTAGCGTTTACGCATAGTCGGGAAACATTTACCTTTGCACCCTTTAATCATTACACCTTATTATGAACCACTACAACTTTTTTAGCTTTAATCATTTGCAACTCTTTTATTTTGAGCCACAATAATTACCTTTGCAACTTCTAATCATTGCACTTTAAAAAAATCCTTGCAACTTTTTTCGCATAATTTATTTTCAACCATTGTTCGCGGAGTTAAACGTTAATTAAGTTAAATTATGTCGCGAAACTATCAACTTTACACTATTAACTTTCAACCATCCGACGCCCCACGAAAAACGTCCGCCCGCAGGGCGGACACAACAACTATACACTATTCACTCTTACCTGTTACCTGTGAATACGAAGCATTCACACCACCGGTGCAGATTTATATTCTTCTCGAATGGAATTAAATTGTTGTGCTTTTCTTCTGAAAACATCAACAAGCAAGGGGTCAAAGTGAGTGCCACTGTCGGTTGTGATAATATCGAATGCTTGGTCATGTGTAAATGCTTTTTTATACGGACGTTCGGTTGTTAGAGCGTCATAAACGTCCGCGATTGCAACAATTCTGCCCGAAAGCGGAATTGCTTCTCCTGAAATACCTCTCGGATAGCCTTTGCCGTTCCATTTTTCATGGTGATTATATGCAATATCAAGAGCGGTTTTTAGAAATGTATCACCTGTCGGCATTTTATCCATAAACTCTGTAAAAAATTGTTCAGCATATACAGGGTGCTTTTTGATTACATCAAATTCCTCATCAGTAAGTTTGCCCTCTTTAAGCAAAATATTATCAGGAATGGCTATTTTGCCAAGGTCATGAAGTTTCGAGCAAGACACAATTTCATTTACTTCATCTGGAACAAGATTATATCCTTTGATTCTGCAATCAATTAAATTATCCGCAATAATCTTAGTATATGCGGTTGTTCTGATGATATGGTCGCCCGTTTCCTCATCACGCATATCTGTAAGTCTCGCCAAAAGCGAAAGAGTAATATCCTCACGTGCTTTTAGTTTTGAGTTAACAGATTTTAGTTCAATTGTTCTCTCATCAACAAGTTTTTCAAGATGTTTTTTATGTTCAACAAGTTCAATTTGTACCCTAACACGTGCAACTAAAACTTCAGGCTTAATTGGTTTAATTATATAATCCGCAGCACCCGCTCGCATAGCCTTAACTTCGCCGTCACCCTCGCTCAGAGCAGTCAAAAATATTACGGGTATTTCTTTCAAACGATTGTCTTTTTGAATTTCTTTCAGCACATCTAACCCGCCCACACCCGGCATATGATAATCAAGCATAATAAGGTCAGGAGTTCGCTGTCTCAGATAATCAAGAGCAGTCGTTCCGCTATTCAATGGGCAAAGAGTATAATTATCCCGCAATATCGCCAAAACCGAGTTTAAAATTATTGGGTCATCATCAACAACAAGTATATTTGGTTTAACTCTCTCCATTTTTTCCTTCTTTTCCCTTTGAGCCGCAACATTTACCTTTGCAACTTTTTTTTATTTTGTGCACTTCATATTTGCCCTTGCAACTTTAAATCATTGCACTTTTTAAAAACCCCTGCGACTTTTTTAGCATAAATGATTTGCAACTCTTTTATTTTGAGCCTCAACATTTACCTTTGCGACTTTTAATCATTGCACTTTTTAAAAACCCCTGCGACTTTTTTAGCATAAATGATTTGCAACTTTTTTATTTTGTGCACTTCATATTTGCCCTTGCAACTTTAAATCATTGCACTTTTTAAAAACCCTTGCGACTTTTTTAGCATAAATGATTTGCAACTTTTTTATTTTATTTTCTTCATAT
>BNZF01000009.1 GCA_026000865.1 Clostridia bacterium | reverse complement strand
GACCCGTTTATTTAATTATAGAGTTTAATAATGCAAAAAGTTAGCAGCAAGTCAATTATTTATTTACTGTTTATTTCTATAAAATGTTTTTAATGTTTTTGGATTAACAGGAATATTAGTAGGTTGGCTTCCCCCCGACCCGTTTATTTATTTATAAAACTTTTTTTAATATTATAAAAAAAATAATTAATTTACTTTTATAAAAACTTCTCTTTTTATAAAATCGTTTTCAATATTAAGCGAATAAGTTTTCTCGCTGCCAATTTCTTCTAAAAGTGAAAATCCCATTTTCTCATAAAAATCTTTTACCATAGCGTTTTTTGGAGTAGGAAAATAATAACCGATTATTTTATTTATGCCTTTATCTTTTGCAATTTTGACAAGCTCATTTAACATTGCAAATTCCATATCACGCTTCAAAACTCTGCACGACATCAACCAAAGTCGCAAATGCAAAGTGTTGCTGATAATTTCGCCGATTATAACACTTACAACGCCATTATCACCGAATTTATCCGAAAGCTTGCCATATAGCGTTATATAATTTTCATTGCTTGCAAAACTCTCTATTTCTTGCTGTGTGTGACGACTTGTTGTTAAGTTAAACTGATTGCTTTTATTAGTCAGCTGAGCAATTCGCGATATATACAGCGGTGCAAAAGGCAAAATCTCAGCGGTCATTTCCAATGAACGCAGATACTCGTTATAGTCTGTGAACTGAGTTTGAAGTTTGCTTCTTTGAGCGTTGTCTTGATATTGCACAACACGTGAAAAATCGTCTTTTGTAATGCTTGTAACCTCAAAATAGCCCTCTTTATCAAGCGTTTGAATATAGCTTTCGGGCGTTAAAATAGCAGGAGTTGGGACATTCGGCAGGACTTGATTAATTATTGCCCTCTCGGCGGGGTTATCGTCAACAAACACAAAACTCTCAGGCAATAACGCAAGTTCGTTGGCAATTGTCTGCAAATTTTCAGATTTCGGTTCCCAGTTTGCTTTGAGCATGATAAAATCATCAGGAGTTAAAATACTGCGATTTAAACCTGCAATTGCGTTTTCGTTTTCGTTTTTGCTGATAACATTTAAAATCACGCCGATTTGCTTATGATTTTTGATATATTGCTGAAACTCGGAGAAAACTTCGCCCATTGGCGTTTCATGACCAATTTCGATATTTTCTGCACCGTCATCGCCGACAATCCCACCCCAAAGTGTGTTGTCTAAGTCCAAAGCAAATGCTTTTTTATTTTTACCATAAATCGATTTGATAATGTTGGCGATGCTTTTTGCCAAAGTCGGCACAGCGTCTGTGCAAAGTGCATATTTATACATATGCCAAAAAGAAGGATTGCTCCATTTTTCTAATCCATAATTTGCAGACAGCCAGTTTATGTCGTTAATGTAAAAGCTATCATGAGTTTGAGCATATTCATAAAACTTCAAATTTAAACGTGTTAAAAAATTAATTTTACCGCTTATAAAACTCGCTTCCGCGTTGCCCATAAGCCGATAAAATGGCTGTTCAAAATTATTTTGAATAATCGGACAGTTATGGTCTTTTGCGAGTTTTTCCCACATTGCCGTAAACTTATCCAACTCGATTTGAAATAACAGTTCGACTGTTTCGGCATTGTCGCAGGGCAGGGGATAAACAGAAACATTTCGATTGGTTGTGTGGATATAAATAATGTCTGGTGAAAAGTCGTGTAACTGTTCACCAAACATTGCGTCTTGCCAATACCTGGCATATTCACTTTCATAAAAAGTCGCCAAAATTCCGTTTTCAAGCAAGTAAATATCCAATGCTTTGCGAATATCCGCAGTTGTTGAACCACCCAAAATCGCAATTTTTTTTTCAAGAAACACAGGAACTTTGCTAAGCAGTTCTCTTCTAATCGCTTTATATTTTCGTAATACGTCCATTGTTTTTGACCTTAATTTTATATATTGTTCCAGTTGGGTTATATATTGTTCCACGTGGAACAATTTTTTCTATATACAGAAAAAATTGTTCAGTTAATGGCGAATGGGGAAGAACCCTTCGGTAGTTAATAGTTAATAGTGAATAGGTAAGAGATAACAGGTTTTAGGTAATAGTGAACAGTTAATAGGTAATAGTGAATAGTTAATAGGTAATAGGTAATGATGTCCGCCTTCGGCGGACGTTTTTCGCGGGCGAAGTTTAACTTGTCAGTTAGTTTAATTCCGCGTTTAATGAGTTTTTAATAGAAGTTTTTATATAAAGTCGCAAAATATGACAGTAAACTAACCGCACACTATTACCTATTCACTGTTCATTATTACCTATTCACTATTAATGGTGTCCGCCTTCGGCGGACGTTTTTCGCGGGCGAAGTTTAAACTTGTCAGTTAGCTTAATTCCGTGTTTAATGAGTTTTTAATAGAAGTTTTTATATAAAGTCGCAAAATATGACAGTAAACTAACCGCACACTATTACCTATTCACTGTTCATTATTACCTATTACCTGTTTTTGTTTATTAGACAGGAACAGTCTAATAAACAAAAACATTCCCTCCGTATACAAGCCCTGAGCCGAATCCAACGAGGCAGACTGTGTCGCCACGTTTAATTTTGCCTGATTTAACGCCGTCATTGAACGCAATTGGAATTGACGAGCTTGATGTGTTGCCGTATTTTTCAATTGTGATGATGAATTTATCAAGAGATATTCCGAGGTTTTTTGCACCTGTTTCAATTATTCGTAAGTTCGCTTGATGTGGTATAAACCAATCAACTTGGTCGAGCGTTATGCCTGCATCTTCGACAGCTTTTCCAATTGCAAGCGGAAGAATTTTTGTCGCAAATTTATATACTTCTTTGCCATCTTGTTTAATCCCAGATACGGTGTGTTCGTTATGAATGCACATTGCACCATCACCCTCTGCACCAAGATGTGAACCGTAAAGAAAATTATGTTGGTCTGACAAAATGGAATTTTTGTTGTATTTTGCCATAAAATTCTCATAGACTTTTTGTCCTTCAAGCAAAAATGCACCCGCACCATCCCCGAAAAGCACACAAGTTGAACGGTCGGTATAGTCAACAAGTTTAGTTAAAACCTCTGAACCGATTACAAGTGCGTAATTGAATTTCTGTTTTGACGCTATATCGAGAATGTAATTAAATCCCGCACAAGCCACCGAAATATCAAAACAAGCCGCGTTTTTTGCACCAATTTCACGTGCCACAAGACAAGAAACAGACGGAAACCAATAGTCGGGGGTAACAGACGAAACGATAATTAGGTCAATGTCCTCGGGCGTTATGTTTGAATGGTCTTTGCCGTAAACGGTTGCACCGCTCATGGCTTCTTTCGCCGCTTTTGTCGCCAATATATGTGTTGGCACATTGGACTTTCGGCGTTCTTTTATACCCGTGCGAGTTTCAATCCACTCGCAGTTTGTGTCAACAATTTTCGTGAAATATTCGTTATCCAAAATCGTTTCGGGCAAATATACACCCGTGTTTTTTATTCTAAACATAGCAATCCAATCTTGTGGCGGGGACCCCCGCTGGTATTTCATGTTATATTTTAACTTAACAGTTAGTTTAATTTCGCGGCATAGTTTAACTTATTCATTCATGTGCTTCACGCGGGCGGATATTTGACTGTATTCTTGCGAGATAGTTTAACTAAATAAATAGTTTTACTTCGCGGGCGGAATTTGACTGTATTCTTGCGAGATAGTTTAACTAAATAAATAGTTTTACTTCGCGGGCGGAATTTGACTATATTCTTGCGAGATAGTTAAACTAAATAAATAGTTTTACTTCGCGTTTTGCAGTTTTACAAAGAAACCCATGGTTGCAAATCATTAAAACTAAAAAAGTCGCAAGGGTGTCGGATAGTTAAAAGTTTATAGTGTAAAGTTGAAAGTTGTGGTGCTTCGGCGACAGTCGCGAGATAGTTTAACTAAATAAATAGTTTTACTTCGCGTTTTGCAGTTTTACAAATGAAACCCATGGTTGCAAATTATTAAAACTAAAAAAGTCGCAAGGGTTTCTAAAAGTTGTAATGATTAAAAGTCGCAAAGGCAAACGCAAAGTGCACAAACTAAAAAAAAGTAAAAATATTGTGAATTTATTAAATTAAGTATTGAAAAATGCGGGAGGTGTGTTATAATTATAGGAATTATATGGTGTGTAAAATGTCATAATAATAACGCTTTAAAATTGTACCATATTAAATTTAATTTTACAAGATTTTTTTTAGTTGCTATTTTATTAGTTTTGAAAAAACATTAGTATTGGCTGTGTTTTTTTAAAAAAAGTGAAATATGGTATTAAAGTTTTATTCTAAAACTTAATAATTATTTGTGATATTTTTAGTGAAACCTTTGAGGTGTAAATAGAACAATGTGGGTGGGGTACACTCTTATCGGATACTTCGGTGACCACCCCATTACTTGTAAAAACTAAAAGAACAGGTTCTTAATATAGCGAGATGTGAAACATATGAAAATTTTACTTTTTCCCGGGCAAGGGACACAGAAACCGAATATGCATGAGATGCTTTTATCGGCGTTTCCAGATATGAAATGGCTTTATGATACCGCACAGAAAGTTTTGGGATATGATTTACGTGAACTGACAGAAGAAAATTTGACGCATACACTTTTTGCTCAGCCCGCGATAATGGCATGTTCTTTGCTTTCTTTTTTTACAAAAAAGAATTTGGGACATATTGCGTTTAAGAGTTTTGGAGTTGCGGGGCATTCGCTCGGCGAATATTCCGCTATGGTTGCAAGCGAAATGCTTTCTGCCGAGGATGGTTTTCGAGTTATAAATTACCGTGCTCAGGCGATGGAAAAATGTGCAAGCCGAGTTGGCGGAGTAATGGTTGCGGTTTTAAAGCTGAAATCTGAAATTATTGAATTTGTTGTTGACAAAATTGAAGAAGGTTTTGTTGCTGTTGCGAACTATAATTCGCCTTTGCAAACGGTTATCGCAGGTGAAAAAAAAGCGGTCGATGTTGCATGTGAGAAGCTAAAAGCCCTTGGAGGTCGAATTGTTCCTTTGAAAACTGAGGGAGCTTTTCACACAAAACTTATGCAACCTGCGGCTGATGAGTTCGCGGAAGCGATAAAAGATATTAGTTTTGAACCGCCGATTTGTCCGTTTTATTCAAATGTCACTGGTGGCAGATTAATCGATTTTTCTAATTTTAAAGAGTTGATGTCGCGACATATAGTATCTCCTGTTAGATTTCTTGACGAGATACAGCTATGGAAGGCAAAAGATGTAACCGAGTTTGAAGAATGCGAACCGGGGAAAATTTTGACAGGTTTAGTTGGAAAAGTGATAGAAATTAGCTGATTTTAGTTGCAGTTATGAAGTTTATACTTTTAAATTTTCACATTGTTCCACGTGGAACATTTGTTAGGTAATAGTGAATAAGTAATAGTGTGCCTGCGGGCGACTAGGCATCTTATGTATAACTATTAAAACGTGACCGAGAACAAACGATTAGTTATGGCTAACCCGCGGAAAACGTCCGCCGAAGGGCGGACACCGCAACCTATTACCTCTTACCTATTCACTGTTACCTATGCAGACTTACGCTAAAGCCAGCAAGGGTGCAATTGTTTTTAAAATAAAAGAAGAGAAGTTAGAATAACAAATCTTGAAAACGATATGAGGACTAAATGTATACACTAATCGGGCATCCGCTTTCGCACTCGCTTTCTCCACGTATTCATAAGCTTTTGTTTGAGATAAAGGGGCGGACGGCTGAATATTCGCTGACAGATATTGAAAATCTTGACGCAATTGATTTGCGACAATTTGACGGATTTAATATTACAATTCCACATAAAAAAACCGTTATGTCTTATCTTGATGACTATTTTGCGGCAAAGGAATATGGCTCTGTTAATTGTGTTGTGAAACGTGACGAAAAATTATATGGCTACAACACCGATGTTTATGGATTTTTGGGGAGTATTCCGCAAAATATTTGCAAAGGCGATGTGCTTATGTTTGGCTTCGGTGGGGCAGGGGTTATGGTTGCGAATGAAGTCAAAAAATCGGGCGGAAAACTGACGATTGTTTGCAGAAAAGGTAAGTCTTTTGATGTTGCAAAGGGGTTTGTGACAGAGCAAACGAATGTTGTCCTGTTTTCAGATGAGATGTTTGACGAGCAGTTAAACTTGGATAGTCACTATGATATTTTGATAAACACTACCCCCGTTGGCATGTTTCCGAACACGAATGCAACGCCAACAACCGAGAAAGTGGTTAAAACTTGTGATTTTGTTTATGATATGATTTATAATCCGAGCGAAACGAAATTGCTCAAAATCGCCTCGAATTTAAATATAGCCCACAGTTCTGGGCTGAAAATGCTTGTTTTGCAAGCAGCAAAATCTCATGAAATTTGGTTTGGAACAGAATTTTCTTCTAATGAAATTTTTAAAATTCAGCAAGATTGTGAAAAAGTCTTGCATGATTTGAATACGGATATACAATGAAAAATATATATTTAACTGGCTTTATGGGTTGTGGAAAAACGACGATTGGTAAGACGCTTGCGAAACAAATTGGTAAGGGTTTTCTCGACCTTGATAGGCATATATCGGCTATGGAACAACGCGAAATCCCAGAGATTTTTAGCACAGACGGCGAAGAAAAATTCCGAGAACTTGAAAGCATTTATCTTGGTGAAGTCTCTGAAAAACAAAATCTTGTGGTTGCTCTTGGCGGTGGCACAATACTTAATCCGTTTAATGCGGATTTGTGCAAGTCAACTGGTCTTGTAATTTTCCTGAAACTTGATTTTGAAACGACTTATGAGCGGATTAAAGATAGCACTCGACCGCTCGTTCAAAATAACACAAAAGAGCAATTAGAGAAGTTTTTTAACGGAAGATTTCCGATTTATGATAAAAACTCGAACTTTTCAATTGATGCTGACGATTCACCTTTTCAGATTATTAAAGAAATCAAACGCAACTTAAAATAAATGCTTCGTATTTATAGTTGACAATTGACAATTTGGGTGTCGCCTTCGGCGACAGTCGCGAGTTAGTTTAACTATACCGTTAGTTTATTGTCACGTTTTGCAGTTTTTAAAATGAAATCCATGGTTGCAAATGCTCAGGCTAAAAAAGTCGTAGTGGCTCATAAAAGATGCAATGATTAAAGAGTTGCAAAGGTAAATCCAGAGTGCACAAGATAAAAAGGCGTCGAAGAGTTGAAAGTTAATAGTGTAAAGTTGAAAGTTGTGGTGCTTCGTCGACAGTCGCGAGTTAGTTTAACTAAATAAATAGTTTTACTTCGCGTTTTGCAGTTTTAAAATGAAATCCATGGTTGCAAATTATTAAAACTAAAAAAGTCGCAAGGGTGGTCGGATAGTTGAAAGTTAATAGTGTAAAGTTGAAAGTTGTGGTGCTTCGGCGACAGTCGCGAGTTAGTTTAACTATACCGTTAGTTTATTGTCGCGTTTTGAAGTTTTTTTAAAATGAAATCCATGATTGCAAATCATTAAAACTAAAAAAGTCGCAAAGGGGTCTTTGTAAGTGCAATGATTAAAAGTTGCAAAGGCAAGCATTGCTGCTCAAAATAAAAAAGGAGAAAAAAGTCGCAGTGACTCATAAAAGTGAATGATATTGCAGTTGAAAAGGCTGTTACTGTGGCTCAAACTAAAAGATGAAGATTTATAATGCACAGATATATACGATGGCTGAGCCAGCTTTTGATGGCTGGATTGAGTTTGACGAGAAGATTATTGATATGGGACAGGGGCAACCTGCGGAGATTTTTCCGTCGGATATTAACGCTATGGGCGGGGTTATTATCCCTGGGTTCATTGACGCACACACTCATTTGGGCGTGATTGAGAGCGGTTTGGGGTTTGAGGGTGATGATTGTAACGAAGCGACCGACCCTTTTACTCCTAATTTGCGAGTCATTGACGGCATTAATCCGCTTGATAAATATTGGGATTTGGCGAGAGAGCAGGGGATTACGACCGTTGCAATTTCACCTGGTTCGGCGAACCCTGTAGGTGGTAGAATTATTGTTGCAAAGACTACTGGTGGTGTTTATAGCAAAAAATCTAACAAGTCACGCCGTATTGATGATATGTTTATCGCAACTGTTGGGACGAAATTTGCTCTTGGCGAAAATCCAAAATCAGTGTATAATGAACGCAATGCAACACCTATTACGCGTATGGCGGTTTCGGCTGTTATTCGTGACGGGCTTGACAAAGCAAAGCATTATATGCAAGAATATGACGATAACAAACGCGACCCTGAGAACCATGACCCGCCCGAATATGACGCAAAATCTCACGCACTTTTGCCACTTTTAAGACGTGAGCAAAAGGCACATTTTCATTGTCATCGCACGGACGACATCTTCACTGCTATCCGAATTTCAAAAGAATTTAACCTCGACCCTGTGTTAATTCACGCAACCGAGGGCTATATGGTTGCGGATTTAATTGCAAAAGAAGAGGTTCCAAGCGGACAGATTTCGGCTATTGTTGGACCTTTGCTCTGCGATTGCTCTAAGCCTGAACTGCAAAATCAAGACCTTTGCAATGCAAGCAGTCTGCTTAAAAACGGCGTAAAAGTCGCGATTTGTACCGACCACCCCGAGACGCCAATCGGTTTTCTCTCCTTGACCGCCGCTGCTGCAATGAAAGGCGGAATGGTTTTTGATAATGCAATGCGTTGTGTTACGGTTAACGCCGCCGAAATTCTCGGCATCGAACATCGCGTTGGTTCGCTAAAAATTGGTATGGACGCTGACCTGCAACTTTACAGCGGTTATGAGCTTTTTGGCATGTTTTCAAAGCCCGAACGTGTGTATATAAACGGAATTTCAATTGACGGGTAGCGGGGAACCCCCGCTGGTATTTTCGTGTCATAGTTTAACTGTATGGTTAGTTAACTCACGCGGGCGATACGGATTTACAGTTGACAGTTTGCAACAAACAATGTAAAATAGATAAATAGTTATAGGCGTTCGTCAATCGGACGTCCTGTTTTGTGAAAATAAGAAGATACTGTGGTTGCAATAATTTAAGCCAAAGTTCGTATGGTCGCAAATGAATTAAAATAAAAAAGTCGCAAAATCGTCGGAAAGTTTATAGTTAGCAGGTAGCACCTGCATGCACTTTCGCGATATATTTCAACTATATTTTTAGTTAATGGACGCATTTTATTAGTAATAATAGAAATTCTTATAAAAGTCGCTCCCCGCGGAGTTAAACTAATTTTACAATTAAACTAACTCGCGTAAACGTGCCACGAAGTGGCACATCATAACTATTAATTTTTAACTTTTAATTATAAACTATCCGACAGTGGTTGCAACCGCTCAAACCAAAGCCAGTATGGTTGCAAACTATTTATGCTAAAAAAGTCGCAAAGGTTTCTAAAAGCTGCAATGAATAAAAGTCGCAAAGGCAAGCGTTGCGGCTCAGAATAAAAAGGTGTTGAGGAGAAAAATGGATAAATATAGCATTGCGATTTTTAAGGATACTGAAACGAATATGTATTATGCTGAATGTATGGAGCTAAAAGGTTGTTTTACACAAGCTAAAAATATTGAAGATATTTTTCCAAATATGCGAGAGGCAATTGAACTTTATCTTGAAAACAACGACCATATTGAAACAACTGAAAATTTTGAAGGCATTGTTAGCTTAGAGGTTAAAAAATATGCCTAAAATGCCATTATTAAAAGGTAAAGATTTTTTAGACGCTCTTGTAAAATTCGGGTGCGTTGAGGTCTCAATCCGTGGTTCGCACCACAAAATTAAAAATCTGAAAAACAATAAAATAACTGTTATTCCTATACATAGTGGTGATGATATTCCAAAGCCATTTGCATTGAAAATATTAAACCAGTTGGAAATTAATGCACAAGATTTTATCGATAGCATATAGAAAAAAGAGGCTAAGAACAAAAAAATCGTCGGAAAGTTTATAGTTAGCAGGTAGCACCTGCATGCACTTTCGCGATATATTTCAACTATATTTTTAGTTAATGGACGCATTTTATTAGTAATAATAGAAATTCTTATAAAAGTCGCTCCCCGCGGAGTTAAACTAATTTTACAATTAAACTAACTCGCGTAAACGTGCCACGAAGTGGCACACCATAACTATTAACTATTAACTTTTAATTATAAACTATCCGACAGTGGTTGCAACCGCTCAAACCAAAGCCAGTATGGTTGCAAATGAATAAAAATAAAAAAGTCGCAAAGGTTTTTTAAAAGTTGCAATGAATAATAGTTGCAAAGGGGACTATTGCGGCTCAGACTAAAAAAGGAGAAAAAAGTCGCAAAGGTTTTTTAAAGTTGCAATGATTAAAAGTTGCAAAGGTAAGCGTTGCGGCTCAAAGGGAAAAAATAAGAAAATGAGAGAGTTAGATGTAAAGGAAATCGAGACGAGAGTTCGAGATTTGTGTATTGAAGCGAACCTTTTTTTGCCGTCTTCGCTTGAAGAGTGTATTCGGTGTTGTGCAAGAGCGGAGAAAAATGAGACGGCGATTGAGGTTTTTCAAGATATGCTTGAAAATATTGAGGTTGCAAAAAACGAAAAACTGCCGATTTGTCAGGATACTGGTATGGCGGTGATTTTTCTTGAAATCGGGCAGGATTTGCATATCACAGGAGGTTCACTTGAACAGGCGGTAAATAGCGGTGTTGCACGTGGTTATGCTGAGGGTTATTTGCGTGCGTCAATCGTTAGCGACCCGCTTCGTCGCGTGAACACAGACGACAACACTCCTGCGGTAATTCATTCTAAAATTGTTGACGGCGAAAGCCTAAAAATTTCTGTTTGCCCGAAAGGTTTTGGCTCGGAAAATATGAGCAAAATGAAGATGTTTACACCCTCGGCGACTGCTGATGAAATCGTTGATTTTATTGTGGAAACTGTTAAAATCGCAGGTTCAAACCCTTGCCCGCCGATTGTTGTTGGCGTTGGTATCGGCGGAAATTTTGAATATGTGGCATATCTTTCAAAAAAAGCACTTTGTCGTGACGTTGCTGTTCGCAATATCGACCCTTTTTATAGTTTACTTGAAGAAAAAATGCTTGCAGAAATTAACAAACTCGATATAGGCTGTCAAGGTTTTGGCGGAGACATCACCGCTTTGCAAGTAAATATCGAACAATATCCAACTCATATTGCTGGCTTACCAGTTGCCGTCAACATCGGTTGCCACGTGACAAGACACAGCAGTGCGGTTCTTTGAACCGCAAGTTAATAGCAGGCAACGCCTGCATGTGTTAATGCCCACATATATTTTCGCGTCATAGTTTAACTATTCAGTTAGTTTAACTCCGCGGTGGGCAAACACTTCGTGTCCCGTCTACGCGTAAACGCTACGACAAGTCACTGATTCTGCCATTGGCAGGTGACTTCCCACATATATTTTCGCGTCATAGTTTAACTATTCAGTTAGTTTAACTCCGCGAACAATGGTTGCAAAAAAGTGAAACTAAAAAAGTCGCAGTGGTTCATAAAAGTTGCAATGATTAAAAGTCGCAAAGGAAAGCGTTGTGGCTCAGAATAAAAAAAATAAAAAGGAGAACAATAATGAGTAAAAATATAACTGAATTATTAAACATAAATTACCCAATTATACAAGGTGGAATGGCTTGGGTTGCGGAGAGTACACTCGCTGCTAGTGTTTCAAATGCGGGTGGGTTGGGGATAATCGCGGGTGGCGCAGCTCCGATTGATTATCTTCGCGAACAGATACGTAATTGTCAAAAGTTTACAGATCGACCTTTTGGTGTGAATGTTATGTTGATGTCGCCGAACGCCGAAGATTTAGCAAAACTTGTAATCGAAGAAGGCGTACAAGTTGTGACAACAGGTGCAGGTAATCCTGGTAAATATGCCGATGAATGGAAAAAAGCAGGAATAAAAATCATACCTGTTGTGCCGTCTGTTGCTCTTGCAAAACGTATGGAAAAATATGGTGCGGACGCTGTAATCGCCGAGGGAACAGAGAGTGGCGGTCATATCGGTGAGACCTCGACAATGTGTCTTGTTCCGCAAGTTGTTGATGCTGTAAAAATTCCTGTAATCGCGGCTGGCGGTATCGCCGACAAAAGAGGTGTCAAAGCTGCTTTTGCCCTTGGAGCTTGCGGAGTGCAGTGTGGAACGGTTTTTTTGGCGTCCGAGGAAGCAAAAATCCACGAGAATTTTAAAAACTTGGTGTTGAAAGCAAAAGACACCGATAGCATTGTCACAGGGCGTTTCACAGGTCACCCATGCAGAGGTGTAAAGACTTCTTTTGCACGTGAATTGCTTGATTTTGAGCGTAACGGCGGTTCGCCCGAAAAGTTTGAGGAAATAACCGTTGGCGGTCTTAGGAAAGCAGTCCAAGATGGTAATCTTGACGAAGGCTCTTTTCTTTGCGGTGCAATCGCAGGGTTAATTACTGAGATTAAACCAGTTGAAGAGATAATAAAGGATTTGTTTGAATAGGTTCTGATTTTTCGTTGTGTTAATAGGTAATAGGTAACAGTGAACGTATTTAGGTAGCAGTGAACGGATTTAGGTAACAGTGAATATTGAACAGGTAATAGGTTGTGGTGTCCGCCTGTCGGCGGACGATTCCGCGACATATTTTAACTTATTGTTTGTTTAATAATGCGTTTTAATAAGTGAAGTTTAACTGTATGTTTTGTTTAACTACGCGTTTTGTTATATAATAGAAACGCTTATAAAAAGTCGCAAAACGCGACAGTAAACTAAACGTTCGTTTACGCGTCATAAACGTCGGCGAAGCCGACACCAAACCTATTACCTCTTACCTATTCACTATTACCTACGTTGTGGTGTCCGCCTGTCGGCGGACGATTCCGCGACTTAGTTTAACTTGACGATTATTTTAACAACGCGTTTTAATAAGTGAAGTTTAACTGTATGTTTTGATTAACTATGCGTTTTGTTATATAATAGAAACGCTTATAAAAAGTCGCAAAACGCGACAGTAAACTAAACGTTCGTTTCGCGTCATAATAAACGTCGGCGAAGCCGACACCAAACCTATTACCTCTTACCTATTCACTATTACCTACGTAGTCTGGTTGCAATGATTTACGCCAAAGCCATTTGGTTGCAATTGGTATGATATAAAGAGAGAGTTACACCGGATAACAAATCTCATAAAAAGAAGAGAGGACTAAAAAAAAGATGAACGCATTAATAACAGGTTCTGCCAGAGGAATTGGGGCAGCGATTGCAATAAAATTGGCAGAGGACGGCTATAATATAATTTTAAATGATATATCAGAAAAAGCTTTTGAAAACAATGATTTACCTGAAAAAATAAAGGCACTCGGTGTCGAGTGCTATGTTAAAATCGCTGATGTTTCTAATTATGAACAGTGTGAAAAATTGGTGAGCGAGATTAAACAGCTTGGAACAATTGATGTGCTTGTTAACAACGCGGGGATTACTCGTGACAATTTGCTTGCACGAATGACAGAGGCGGATTATGACCTTGTAATCAATGTCAATCAAAAATCTGTTTTTAATTTGACAAAGCTAATTGGTAACGTGATGTTGCGTCAAAAATCTGGTAATATTGTTAACGTTACAAGTGTTGCAGGGATATACGGCAATGCGGGGCAGTTTAATTATTCCGCATCAAAAGGTGCGTTAATTGCGATGACAAAAACCACCGCGAAAGAACTCGGCTCACGCGGCATTCGTTGCAATGCTGTCGCACCGGGCTTTATTCGCACACCCATGACCGATAAACTCACCCCCGAACAACAAGCGGAAATGCTGAAAGCAATTGCTCTGAAACGCTATGGCGAAGTTGAAGATGTTGCCAACGCGGTCGCATTCCTCGTTTCAAAAAATGCAGGCTATATCACAGGGCAAATCATTGAAATATCAGGCGGGTTGTCAATGTGAATGTGCAGGTAACCCCCGCTGTGTTTCACAAGTTGATAGTTAAAAGTGTATAGTGTATAGTAGTTGTGTCCGCCTAATGGCGGACATTTTTCGCATAATAGTTTAACTTAATCGTTAGTTAATTCTGCGTTTTGCGACTTATATTATAAAATAAAACTCAAATTATTAAAGCATTGTAAACTTTTTTATTTCGGTAATTTTTTCTTGCATTGGCTAATATTATATGTTAGAATGGGTTAGCCGTAATTATACGGAGAAAGTTGCTATGACTTTATGCTAACATAGGAGGTGCCTAAAAATGAAAAAAATTATTACAATATTGTTGAGTGGAATGTTATTTATTTCTGCTTTTCCAATAGTTGCTCTTGAATATAAAGAGTCACCATATGGTCTTTGTTTTCTCGCAGGTGAAGATTTAAAAAAGCAATGCATTGCCAACTATTTGACATGGAACTCAACTTTTGTTTTTAGCGATGGCTCAAAACCAACTGTTGAATATCTAGAAACATTGCCTACAAGTTTTTATGAAAAATATTTTGGTGATACATTTCGATATGGGGCAAGCGTATCAGTTGATATGACTACACCTAATGATACTGAAACTGCTGAAAAAATTGTTAATGAATTGGAAGGAGTACGTAGTTGGAGCATTGCTAATAATGGTCAACTTGCAATAATGTTTGAAAAAACGAGTTATATTTTTCCCGCTTATGATTTGCTTTTAGAGAATGAAAATGTTGTAAATGTTTTTACACATTTTGCATACACTTACTATGAGGCTTATCGTGTAGTTGTTCCTGACCCACCAGTTGCTGAAAAACTCAAAACCCCAACAATAACCAACTTAGTAATCTGCTCAAAATATATTAATGATACTGTTACTCCAAGCAAAGAGGACGCGTATGCTTATGACCTAAACTCTGATGGTTTGGTCAATGGCGTTGATTTTTCGCTTCTTAAAAGAAAATTGATTTCGCAGTTCACTGGGTAAACGCTACGCGTTTACAGTTAAGAGTGTATAGTGTATAGTAGTTGTGTCCGCCTTACGGCGGACATTTTTTCGCGTCATAGTTTAACTAAATTGTTATTTTAACTCCACGTTTTGTGACATTAGTATAATAAAATCCCTCATTATGTGAGGGGCTTTTTATTACTAATATCTTATTATATACGTTTAGCGGAAGTAAACTTATCGGTTTAGTTAAACTATGACGCGAAAGCATATGCGGACATTGTCCGTCGCGGAAGTGAACTTATCGGTTTAGTTAAACTATGTCGCGAAATACCAGCGGGGGTTCCCCGCTGCGTGAGTTAGCTAACCATAAAGTTAAACTATGACGCGGAAAACAGGCAGGTGTTACCTGCCGCGTGAGTTAGCTGACCATAAAGTTAAAACTATAACGCGAGAGTATATGCGGACATTGTCCGCACTTTTAACTTACGAACGTACCCTCCTTGTGGAAAAATCATCTCGCAAGGTATTTTCAGTTTCGCGGTAGCGATGTTTGCAACTTCAATTTGTTCGCCTTTGCTGTTATAGATAACAGGGAATTGCACAGTCACAGGCTCAGCGTTAGGAGAGAGTATTTCCAACTCGTCGTTGGGATAAAATCGGTTGCGTTGTTCTAGGTAAATAAACTCGCCGTCCGAGTGTTCAATGATGGCAACAACTTCCCAGTCACGAATATATGAACTTGTTTCATAGACTTGATTATTTTGATTATTTCCAAAGAAAAAGCCTGTGCAATACCCTCGGTGTGATATTTTATACACCTCTTCTTTGACCCAGTTTGGCAAATTTTTTCCTTGTGTATAGCAGTCAATCGCATTGCGGTATGCGGTTGTTGTGGACGCGACATAGTATTCACTCTTCGCTCTGCCCTCTATTTTAAGGCTGTCAACGCCCGCCTTTGCTAACTTATCAATATGTTCGAGCATACATAAATCTTTCGAGTTGAAAAAATATGTTCCGCGTTCGTCCTGTGTCACAGGGAAATATTCGCCTTGGCGTTTTTCTTCCATTAAAGCATAATTCCAACGACAAGGTTGAGCACATTCACCTCTATTGGCGTCCCGATTTGTCATATATGCGGAGATTAAACACCTGCCCGAAAACGAAACACACATCGCACCATGAACAAAGCACTCTATTTCTAAATCCTTGGGCGTTTTTGCACGTATCTCGTATATCTCGTCAAGTGACAGCTCCCTCGCTAGAACAACGCGAGAAGCCCCCATTTCGTGCAAGTAACGAGCGGTCTCAAAATTCGCAATTCCAGTTTGAGTTGACATATGTATTTCAATTTCGGGAGCAAGTTTTTTACAAACCGAAAGAACGCCCAAATCCGCAACGATTAAAGCGTCGATGTTTGCGTTTTTCGCCTCTTCCAAAATAGCAGGCAGAAGTTTTATTTCTTCGTTGTGTGGAATAATATTCAGCGTTAGAAAAATCTTTTTATTTATACTATGAGCCAAATCAGTTGCAATTTTTAATTCGTCATAAGAAAAATTAGTTGCCTTTGCTCTCATTCCAAAGCCATAGCTGGTTTTGTTTTTAGCGAAATTATACTCATCACCCAAAGCTAACAGAGAATTTTTGTTCTCTGAGAAATTACACCCATCACCCGAAGTTAACAGAGAATTTTTGTTCTCTGAGAAATTACACCCATCACCCGAAGTTAACAGAGAATTTTTGTTCTCTGAGAAATTACACCCATCACCCGAAATTGATAACGAGTCAGAAGCACTATAATCACAGCCTTTAACTCCGCGATAACCCAAATAAACTGCATCAGCTCCATAGAGTAAAGCGGTTTTTAAAGCTGTAATATTACCAGCAGGAGACAATAGTTCCATTTCTTTAGTTCTCACATCGTTTTCAAATTTTGCACTTTCGACTGCTCTTCTTTTATCCTAAATCCTTGCGACTTAGTTGGCTTTGGTGTAAATCATTGCAACCAGATTACGTAGGTAATAGTGAATAGTGAATAGGTAATAGGTTGTGGTGTCCGCCTTACGGCGGACGGCTTTTCACGACATATTTTAACTTAACTGTTAGGTTTTACAACGCGTTTTGCGATTAATACCTGTAATTATTATCAATAATAAAACGCGACAGTAAAATAATCATATATTATAAGAGTCTCGCGTAAACGTGCCGCGAAGCGGCACTCAATACTTATTACCTATTAACTATTCACTATTACCTGTTACCTACGTAATCTGGTTGCAATCGGTCAAACCAAAAAAGTTGTAAATTGCTAAAAATAATTGCTCGCGTGAGTTAAACCAAACGACTAAGTTAAAATATGACGCGAAATACAGGCAGGCGTTGCCTGCTACCCGCTGAAGTGTGGATATTCCAGCATGTGACATAGAAGAGCGATGTTGACAGCGGATTCTACACACGGCACGGCACGTGGCACAATACACGGGTCATGGCGACCTTTTATCTCAATGACTTCGGGTTTTTGTTCAGTGATATTAACGGTGTTTTGAGGACGTGCAATTGATGGAGTTGGTTTGATTGCAACATTGAGAGTAATTGGCATACCTGATGAAATACCGCCGAGTATACCGCCGTGATTGTTCGATTTTGTTACAGTATGACCGTTATCGTCAATATAAAACTCATCATTGTTTTGTGAACCTGTGATTTTTGCAGAGTCAAAACCTAATCCAAATTCCAGTCCTTTGACAGCAGGAATACCAAAAATTAACTGTGCGATAGTATTTTCAAGTCCGTCAAAAATTGGCGAACCAATGCCAGCAGGGACATTAATACTCGCACATTCGATTATTCCGCCTAGACTTTCTTTGCCCTCACGAGCTTTTTGTATGTCAGCACGCATGCGTTTACCCTTGGTATCATTGATAACTGGGAAAAGTTTTCTGCGAACGGCAACTATTTCGTCTTTTGAAATATTTGTTCTGTTAAAAACATCGTCTTTGATATTATGAATTGAAGCGATGTGTGCACCAGTATAAATACTGCGACGTTCAAGAATTTGACCACAAACCGCCCCTGCAAAACACAAAGGAGCAGTTAGTCTGCCCGAAAAATGCCCGCCACCTCTGATGTCATTAAACCCTCTGTAACGCAACGCACCTGTATAATCCGCGTGACCAGGGCGAATAAGAGTGTTTGTCTGACTATAATCAGCAGAATGTTGGTCGCTATTATTAATAAACGCACAAAGCGGAGTGCCTGTCGTTTTATCTCCTAATATTCCTGACATAATATTCGGCAAATCTTTTTCATTACGAGACGTAGTTGTCCCATCTTTTTTTGGAGCCCGTCTCGCCATAAAAGTTAACAACTGCTCCGTATCTATATATTCACCCGCAGGCAGATTATCAATCACAACACCAATCCCTGGTCCATGACTTTCTCCCCATATCGAAATCGAAATTCTATTACTAAAAGTTGATGACATTTTTTTATTTTGAGCCGCAACGCTTGCCTTTGCACATTTTAATCAACGTATATTTTATAAACCCTTGCGACTTTTTTCTCCTTTTTTATTCTGAGCCGCAACGCTTGTCTTTGCACATTTTAATCAACGTATATTTTATAAACCCTTGCGACTTTTTTCTCCTTTTTTATTTTGAGCCGCAACGCTCACCTATGCAACTTCTAATCATTGCACATTTAAAAATACCTTTGCGACTTTTTCCTCCTAATTAATTTGCAACCATTGTTCGCGAAGTTAAGTATTTAATTAGGTTAAATTATGTCGCGAAACTTTCAACTTTACACTTTTAACTTTCAACTATCCGACGCTTTTTTATTCTGAGCCGCAATAATTGCCTTTGCACATTTTAATCAACGCACCTTTGAAAAACCCTTGCGACTTTTTTCTCCTAATTAATTTGCAACCACAGTTTTTTTGATTTATTGCACACATTTTGCCAATTCTGTTATTATAAGTTTTATCATAGGCACCGAAACTGAGTTACCTGCTTGTTTATATAAATAACTATCAGCAAGTGATGGCAGAACATATCCATTGTCAACAGGAAATCCTTGCAATTTGAAAGTTTCGGCAGGTGTAAGTTTTCTAATACCATGAGCATCACGAATTAAAGGAACGTTATGTCCGCCTGTTCCCATATTAGCCGTCAAAGTTGGACAGACATTACTTTTGTTTTTACGAACATACATGCCACGTCGTAATTGATAGAATTGCCCCTTTTCGTTTATGTCAATATCAAGATTAACCTTGTCATTATAATACAGCGGATATTTATCCTTAGTATAATAATATTTTTCAGGGACAATCTTGTTGATTAAAGAAAGCACACGCTTGTCACCGCTGACAAACTTCGTTGTGCGATAATCAGATAGGTTTTTGAATAGCATGAACTTTTCACTATCTTCGATATTTTGAAAACCTAATATATATAGACGCTCACGGTTTTGGGGTAAGTCCGTATAATCCATAGTGTTTAACACCGTTTGAATGACAGTATAGCCTTCTGTTTCTAATTTGCTTTTTATAAATGCATATGTTTTATTGTTATCGTGTGTTAACAGGTTTTTGACGTTTTCAAGAAATAAAAAGCGGGGTTTGTCGTGTTTTTCACTGAGTTTTTGTATTAATTCTATAATTGCAAGAAACAAATGACCGCGTTCGTCATTAAATCCTTTGCGTTGTCCTGCAATGGAAAATGCTTGACAAGGAAATCCTCCGTTTAACACGTCTATTTTCTTTGATAATATTTGTGCGTTTAATCCCTCGTATCGTTTTTGTTCTTTTTCGTCCTTGCATAATGAAGGATTAAGTATTTTATATATATCACCTTCTATAAGGGGATGTTTGAAGTTCGTCCGATAAGTTTCACAGGCATATTTATCAATTTCATTTGCCCATTCCATTTTATATTCTACTGTGTCAGTTTCAGAAGATAAAAAAGCTAAACAAATGCCACCGACACCAGCAAACAAACTTCCAACGTGTAATACTTGTTTTTTCACTTATTCACCCTCCTCGTCTGTTTCTGATATAAACTTATCATAACTTCCGAGAGTGGTAAAATCTATGGCAAAATGTTTATCACTATCTTTATAAATGACTGCACTATCTATCCCGAGTTTTTGTAGTATTTCGAGTTTAACTAATTTCCCCTCTTTAATTTGTAACACATCACGTAACAGCCAATGACCCAATTCTTTGTTCGGATTAGACATAAGCCCTTTACTGTCACTTTGACACATCTTCGCAGAAAGAACTTTACCATTAGGCAATTCCAATTCAAATATAGTATTTCTATCTGGGAAAAATCCAGGAAATCTTTTATGAACATTTTTTGGAACAGGTATATATAATTCATCTGAGTGTCTTGCTCGTCCGTCAGCGTTCCATTGATTTAGTCCGCTTTTTTCAGGCACTTTCCCAGTGCGAGTTGAAAAGAGGGGTAAAAAAACATGCGGGAGTTCACGAATAGGCGAAAAGACAATTTTATCTCGTTTTTCGCCTAACATTTCTTTTAACAATAAAAATGGATTATCTATAATCTTAACATTAATTTCACGAATAATATTACTTGTATCAAATTTTTTGTATAATGTACTTTTAGATAGGTTAAAACTATAAAGATTTTGACCGTCATTAAAGTATATGCTGTTCATATTATGCGATTTTTCAAGTTTAATGGCTGAGATATTTATAGTTTCAAGCGGACATTCTAAAATAGATATTTTGCTTGTATTTCTTACAGTATAATGATATATCATATCAGACAAAGCGTGCATACGTTTTGTTAAATTTATTCTGTCATTGCGGAATGTGCTAACTGCTAAGACCAAGTCGATGTTTGATAAGCTAGTATATTCACTGCGTTTGCGGTTAAATTCTGCTATTTTTTGCATAGACCCATCATTAGTTCCACCGATAAAAGTTTTAATCCCCACGCCAATATTATCTTTTGATGCATCAGCTGTACAGTCTGAACGTGAGAGATTTTTTGCACCAAGACACATACAAAAAAGATTTTCAGTTATGCGATATGGCAAATATGGAGTACTTCTATCAGAGAATAAATTTGATAATGACCCCATTATCTCAAGCAATTCGAGATAGTCGTTTTGTAATGTAATGGGTTGTTGGTCAAAAAACATTTGTTTTGCCTCATTAAAAAAAAATTATATACTAAATTGCCTTGTAATTGTTAATCATTCTGCCCGCGTTAACTAACAGTATAGTTAACTAACTGTACAGTTAGACTATGACGCGAAATATCAGCGGTTACGGCTCCTTGCTTTGTGGCAGAATCAGAGCCTTGTCGTAGCGTTTACGCGTAGACGGGACACGAAGTGTTTGCCCGCTGAGTTTTACTTCTAATCGCTTATTTTCTTATCAAATCCTGAGCGGTAATATTTGGGTGGTGATAACGTTTGCGTTTTGCGGTTTTGGTTCCGTTTATAGCTCTCTGCGGGCAGAATTGTAGACACGCCATACATTGTTCGCATTTTCCGCCGAAGATGGGCTTGTTGTCTTTCATTTCAATATTGTGAACTGGGCAAATTTTAGCACACAAACCGCAGGACGTACAATTATCGCTTACGATATATGTACGTGTGGCTTTATGAACGCCTTTGCGAAAGCGATTTGTAAACAATGTCATAATTGGGTTTGGCTTTCCACAAGGACGTTGTGATTTATCACGGATTGCGGAGGCAATGTCAGGTAGTTCTTTTGTTGTTTGGGCGTTCGAGGCTTCAGCCTTTTCCGACTTTCCGTATAACAAAATGTAATTTCCGCCCATTGACAGTATTGTGCCAAAATTCAAGCTGTGACCCTTTGCGCAGATTAGAGCATTTATCTCCTTTAACCCGTTCAACGCACTTCCTCCACAAGTCGCGACCGCAAACAGATAGCTGGGAGGTATGTCAAGCGACTCAATGAAATTTTTAACAATAAGTGGAACACCACCGAAGTAAATCGGATACACGAAGCCGATACGTTCGTAGTTGAATAAATCTACACCGAAACTATCGGGGATAGACACAAGGTCTGTGTTGCCCAATGCCGTCGCGATTTCGCGTGCAACTACTAAGCTGTTGCCAGTACCTGAAAAATAGAATATTATGTTTTTTTTCATAATCTTTGCTCCTAATTTATCAATCATCAATTGATAACTAACAAAAACGCGTAATTAAACTAATAAATAAACTAAGCTATCCCGCGTGAGTTAACTAACTGTACAGTTAAATTATGTCGCGAAACTTTCAACTTTACACTTTTAACTTTCAACTATCCGACCCGCCCGCGTGAGTTAACTAACTGTACAGTTAAATTATGTCGCGAAACTTTCAACTTTACACTTTTAACTTTCAACTCTCCGACCCGCCCGCGTGAGTTAACTAACGGTACGGTTAAACTATGACGCGAAATATCAGCGGGCATTGCCCGCTATACTCGTAGCTTGTGGTATTCGTCCCAAAAAGAGGGATAGGATTTGCCGACACATTCAGCGTTAATTATAGTGATTGGGGCGTTACATTTTTGGGCGGCAATTGCGAGGGACATAGCGATGCGGTGGTCGTTTACGCTGTCGGTTATTCCGCCTGTGAAATGGTCGATGGGTTCAATTATTAAACCTGATTTGGTGACGTTCAATTTTCCGCCGATTTTGTTTAAAGAAGTTGAGATTGCGGTTAATCTGTCACTTTCTTTGAGCCTAAGACGGTCAGTATTTTTCAAAATAACTCTTGTTTTTGCAAAACAACAAGCGACCGCCAAAACAGGTACCAAGTCGGGGGTGTCTTTGCAGTCTATCTCATCGATAGTATTGTTTTTAAGATTTTCAAGAATTTCGACGATTTTTTGATCACCTTGAATTGATTTTTGGGGTAAATTATCAATTTTAATATTTGAACCAAGGAAGTTTGCAACCAAGAAAAATGCTGCTTGTGAATAGTCAGCTTCGATTTCAATGTCCGAATAAATGTATTTTTGATTACCTTTGATTATATAAGTATTGTCTTTTTCAATGATATTTATACCGCAATTTCGGATACAAGCAAGCGTCATATCAGTATATGGTTTGCTTTCATGAGATGTTGTGATAATAATCTCGCTGTCGCCGTCCAAAAGAGGTAACGCAAAAAGCAAACCGCTGATAAACTGAGAGGAAATGTTTCCCTCTAAGTTATATTTGCCCGCTTTAAGTTTACCGCTGATAGTTATTGGCAATTTATCAGATGAAAATTGGATACCATTGTGAATAAACTCACGTAGATATGGGATAAGTGGTCTTTCGGGCAACCGTCCCTCGCCAGTAAAAGTAACATTCAGCCCCAACGCACATGCAATAGGGAGCAAAAACCTAAGAGTTGAGCCACTCTCGCCACAGTCCAAAGAATATCCGTCAGCAAAACAATCAAGTGTATATTTCGTCGTTGCAATATCTTTTGAAATTTCATAACCTGTTATATCCAAATTATAATCCGCAAGATACGCACAAATCAAAGCCCTATGCAAAAGACTTTTTGATGGAGGCAAATTAATTTTTCCGTCTAACATTGCCGGTTTTAACGTCAAGTTCATTTTTTTAGCCCTCACTTCGTTTTGTGACTTCTTTATTCTTACCGCTCTTCTTTTAATTTAATCTACTTGGAACCGTGCTGGCTTTGGTGTAAATCATTGTAACCAGCGTGCTTTTATATTTTGTGTCACTTTTTAGTATAATTAATTTTCAACCATTGTAGTTTTAGTTTAATTTAGTATTTTAATATTTAAATGGAAAATTTTAATTTAATCGTTTATGTAAATTTATATTTTGTTATCAATAAAAAAGAAAAAGCTCTTGACATAATAATTTTTATGGGTATAATAATAAAAGAACCTCGCAGACTTTTTGCGGGGGTTCGTCCGAGAAATTCAACTTTTCATTTTACAGACTTACGTCTGTTTCGCTATAATCGTCAGTTGTCGTGAAACTGGCGGTTATTCTTATTAATAAACATGTCTGGTTTTCTACTAAATGAGGACGAAGTCCGAACTGTGCAAAGCACAGTCTCAACAAGGCAGTGTATCCCTGCCTGACCGTTGAAAAAAACAAGAAACCAGTAGCAGAATTAAATCTGGTAACATATTCACTCCTCCTTTCATCAAGATTGGATTTCTCCTTTCCCTCAGATTGTCGGACAGAACTCCCGCCTACTTTTCGCCTCTACGAAGTCGACTAGTATTTTATCATATTTGTCGAACCTTGTAAACTCTTTTTATGTTTTTATTTTGAGCAAATTTATATTTTGTTATCAATAAAATATATAAAAAACTCTTGACTTAATAATTTTTATGGGTATAATAATAAAAGAACCTCGCAGACTTTTTGCGGGGGTTCTTCGGTTCTTCCGAAAGCTTAAATTATTTTTTACAGACTTTTGTCTGTATTGTTATAATCGTCAGTTCTCGTCAAACTGGCGGTTATTCTTATTAATAAACATGTCTGGTTTTCTACTAAATGAGGACGAAGTCCGAACTGTACAAAGCACAGTCCCAACAAGGCAGGGTCTCCCTGCCTGACCGTTGAAAAAAACAAGAAACCAGTAGCAGAATTAAATCTGGTAACATATTCACTCCTCCTTTCGTCAAGATTGGATTTCTCCTTTCCCTCAGATTGTCGGACAGAACTCCCGCCTACTTTTCGCCTCCACGAAGTTTTTTTATTACTCAACATCTTTATTATATGGGAAACTAAACCTGCTCTATTTTTATTTTAATTAATTTGTGATTAGACACACGTTATTGTATCATAATTGTCGAACTATGTAAACTCTTTTTTTGTTTTTTTTACTCCACGGCATTTTTTAAGGGTGTGTTGTTCCCCTTTTATTTTTAATTAATTTGCAACTAGATTTCACATTATTGTATCATAATTGTTGAACCGTGTAAAGTTAGATTGAGTTAAAATTTGATTACAGTTTGGATTTATCATCAATTGCTGTGAAATTAGCAATTATTTCAATTACTCTTGAAGAAAATTCTCAAAAATTTCTGTTCTAATCTGTGCTGAACCTATTTCTTCACAGACGATATAGCTGATGTTTGCACCTGCACGTTTTTTGTCAAGAGCAATAACTGCGAGCAATTCACTCACAGAAAAATCAGCAGTAAACGGCAAATTATATCTTAGTATACAGCTTTGAACATGCTCTGTCAAGTTAGGAGCATATTTTTTTGTAATTAAATACATTCCGATAGCGACTGCTGAGCCATGCGCAATGGTAAAATTACTGCATTTCTCGACAGCATGACCAAGAGTATGCCCAAAATTAAGCAACATTCTCTCGCCTTTTTCAAACTCGTCTGCCTCAACAATGTCACGTTTAATTTCAACGCATCGTGTAATCACACCGTCAATATCTGTAAGAATATTATCGAGATTATGGGTTGCGAGTAAGTCAAAAAGATTTTTATCTCTGATTAAACCATATTTAATCGCCTCGCCGATACCGTCCGCGAGGATATTTTTTGGAAGAGTGTTAAGAGTTTCGGGGTCACAAAGCACGATTTTTGGTTGTTTAAAAGCACCGACAAGATTTTTGCCTGCTGGTATGTCTATCGCAGTTTTTCCGCCGACACTGCTGTCAATCTGTGCCAAAAGTGTTGTGGGAATTTGGATATAATCAATTCCACGCAACCAAGTTGCCGCCGCATAACCCGCAATATCGCCGACAACTCCCCCGCCGAGAGCGATTATTATGTCTTTTCGTGTGATATTTTCCTTTGCGAGAACGGTGTATATCGCGGACAAAGTTTCAATGTTTTTCGATTTTTCACCGTTTTCAAAAACAAAAACGTCAGCGTTAATTTGCTTGCTGATTTTATCGGCATATAATTCGTTTACTATGTCGTCTGTTATTATCAGTGCTTTTCTGTTTTCTAAAAATTTCCCTGCATATTTGTTAATATCATTCAGCAATCCGCGTTCGATTATCACGTCATAAGTGCTAGATGTTTTCACATTAATTGTCATTTATTCACCTGTTATAACAAGTTTTCTTGAAATTTGCAAGCAAATTTCAAACACGACGAATACACCGTGTAGCTTTTTTAGTCTGAGCTGCAACACTTGCCCTTGCCCTTTTTGGCATTTACATGTTTAATTTACCCTTGTGACTTTTTTAGTTCAATTTATTTGCAACCATTGTCGGATAGTTAAAAGTTTATAGTTTATAGTTAATAGTTGTGGTGTCCGTCCTACGGACGACCTCTCCCCATAAATGGGTCGCCACACTATTTGTGTTGTGCCATAAAGCACATGTGCCAACAGCGGACATTCCGCGAAGTAGTTTGATTTAATTTTTTGACAACTTCCGCGTCTTGTGAATTGTAAAAAAAAAATTTATTGTAAATATAAACTACCAACGTGGTGTTAAGTTTAACTTAACCCACGTAATCTTTTACTATTAATAAACTCAAAATGCAATTTTAAATTTACAATTAAATTTAACTTTACCGCTCTGTTCTAGCAAGACCTTTACTTATTATGCTTAAAACGCAATTTTAAATTTATAATTAAATTTAACTTTACCGTGTAACTATTAACTCATAACTCATAACTATTAACTATTAACTATAAAAAACCGTCTTTTGTTCAATTTAACATATTCAATTCAAAATATATAGCAATTCCACTCGTTTATCACACCGTTTTCGTCCGTGAATATTTGTTGTCGGGTGTGCCAGAGGCTTTGGCATATTTTGAATATGCCGCGTCTGAACTTTTGTTTTCTTCTTTAATTTGGAAAGTTATTTCGCTCATTTCGTCTCGCATTTTGATTTTTATGGCGTCGTTGAGCTCATAAATTCTGCGGACATAACTTTTGATTTTCAACGCCATGTCAAAATACACCTGGTATTCTTCTGTAAGACTGTCACGGTCAACTGACATCAATAACGCTTTCGCCAAATCTTCATCAAAAATCGTCTCATTTTTCAGTTCAACATCAAGCTCATCAATTCTGGCAGCATATCTCTGTCTTTTTTCCATATGTCTTTCAGATTCATAAATGTTGTCATCGTAGAGTTTTTGCGTTTCCATTTCATAAAGTGAAAAATAATATAGTTTTTCGTCTAAAATTTCTTTTATATTCATTGTAAGTCGCTCTCTTTTTGGTTATACTATATCGGGTTGTTAAAATTTTTGGTTAATTTAGTTGAATTTGACATGAACTTGTTTTATAATAATGCGAATCACCTTTTAAAATCTATTTTTTAATTTAATAGTATATTACAATGCGGTGCGGGATATGCACGCTTAGCGGTGGCGAACCACCACCGCCTTACTTACAAAAACTATAAAAAAAATAAGTTTTACGAGTTCAGTTCTATTGCAAATTTTAAAGGGTGATTCGCATTAATAGTAAAAAGTGAATTTTTTTATTAAGCGGGACAAATAGTCTTTGCCTGGGAATATTACTAAAAATATATGGATATTTTAATATAATTAATCACTAAAATTAATGATTTAACATATAAAATGCGAGGTAAAAATTGGAACAATATACAGCGGTTTTGCATTCAGATTATAGAGATGATGACGGGTTTGCACAGGTTTATCCTGAGAAATCTCTGATTATTTATACTGGCGAACTTTTGCCATATTTGAAACGCGGCGAAGAGGTCGAGGTCGAGTGTGTCAATATTGCAATATTCACTGGGGAGGTTGAAAAATCAACCAATGAAGCTGTGTTTATCACAATAAAAACCGCCGAATTGCTTGAAACGGCAAGCGAATATGTTTGTGTACCTTGCGAGTTAAAAGGCTATGTAAAAAAAATCGAATGCAACATCAATTACATTTCATTTGATGTTTTAAAATTCACATCATCGGTCATTGAACAAGAACAGTTCATGCTTAAATTAAATTTTTTGGAAAACAAAATCAAATTAAGGCTAAAAACAAAACCAGAAAGTATTCTTTTTGGACAAAATGCCAAATATGAATGCCAAATATTAGACATAAATAACGAAAGAGGATTTTTAGAGATAATAGGATATTTTCACAGAATATGGCTAAGCGAATTTACAATTGACAGTTAACTTTGCACTTCATGGTCAAAAATGGATAATTAAAGTTTAAATTACTAATTTAATCTACTATTTACTAAATAGAAATTAGCTATTAATTATAAAAATTTTTATGAAATATTATAAAAAAATTCCAATTAAGTTTTTGTAACACAAAACGTAATTATGAAATTTAATTCCATAATTTGCTGTTTTTATATTTATAATTTGTAATTTTTAATATTAAATTTTGCAATTATTTTAAAGTATAAAGACATATATAGCACATATATTTAACAAATAATATTGTTAACATGCCAACAAATCCCTATTTATCGTAGGAAATAGTAAAAATATTAGAGTTAAAAATAGCATTACATAGCAAAAAAGCTAACGACTTGTTAGAAATATGTCATAAATTCAGGCAGATATTGCTTGATTAGATTGAATTATCTGTTAATATCTTTTCTGGTCTTCTTCTAATTCTTTCTTTCGATTTAAAAACTCATTAAAAAGGTCTTTTGCGTTAAGACTTTCGGAAGATTCTTTGTTGATTTCGATAGTTTGTTGGAGCTCAGAGCGAATGATTTTTACGGAACGCGGTGCGGTAATTCCAATTTTAACACGCTCGCCGCCTACATCTATAACTTTAACAATGATGTTGTCGTCTATAACAAACGACTCTTCTTTTTTACGGGATAATATTAGCAAAACTGCGGCCTCCTTTTATTCAAATATGATTTTTATTAATAAATTCTAGGAAATAGTTGTTGGTTAGTTGCCTTTAATTTGAATAAATGGGGAAACGCACGGGGTAATCGCTATCGAGCATTGCTTGGATAGCTTTTCCATTATTTTGGTTAATAATGATAGGCGAACGCAGATTTACAGTCGAGTTGATAAAAGGCTCTTTGATAACGCTGATTAGCCAAACTGAATAATCACCGTTGCCGAGTTTGACAACGTAGTGGTCGTCGAGGTCAAAATTGTAGTCAATTTGGAACGCTTCAGGGTTGATGAGGATAAAGCAAATAGATTCATCTGTCGTGGATTGAAGCCAAGAAAGATAGCCTTCCGTGTTGCTATCTGAAAGCAAAGCGAAAGTTTTGTATTCTTCAAAGCCATAAAGTGGCTGAACAAGTGTGATTACATCGCTCTTCGGGAATTCAATCTCGCCGAAATCCCTTGTTTTTAATAGCATATTTTTTCAGTTTGAGCCACCTTAACTTCCTTTTTAATCTCACACTTTGGAAGCCAATGTGACTTTTTTCTCCTAAATAATTTGCATTTTTTACTTTTAGCCACTTTAACTTCTCTTTGCAACATCTATATTAATTGCACTTTCTGGAAGTCAATGCAACTTTTTTTCTCCCATGGTGTTTTATGCATTAAAGCATAAACGCTTTTAAAACTAAATTTACCAACTAATTTTTCACAAAGCAAACAAGCCATATTAAAACGGCAATTTATTTCTTGAATTTTTTTGTGTTGTAGCACAAATTTGCTGAGGTTTTTTGTGATTTTGCTAGAAGTGTTGTAATTTTGCCATGCTGTGATTTCGCCATTTATCTGCTAAGATTCGTAATTTCGCCATGCTGGTATTTGCCATGAAAAATCGAGTGCAACTTAAACTCTCTACCATGTATTGTAGTACATTTTGAAGAAATTTATTATGCATGACTTTGCAAACTTTTATAAACGATAAACATAATAAACAGAAAAAACCATAATATTGCAGAATAAAATAATAAAATCGTGCATAACTTGACTAATAACTTTTGTAAGTTATAGTCAAGTTATAAATGTAATATTACCATAAATTCAGCTTTCATACAATATTTCTTTTTATTGAGATTTTTTTGGGTAAATTGGACTAATTTTTGCTTTATGGGTTGACTATTGCTGGAATTATCGTCATATAAATTGGCTATGATTTGGCTTAAGTTTAGACTATTACTGGATAATTTTATGACTAATATCGGCGTTTTAAAGCGCCTGCATTGCTTTTAAATGTCGATAAAAATACAACAATTATAAAAATAGCGTTGTAAATTATCCTAGGTAAAACCATTTATGCCGCATCTTCTTCATAGTCGGGATTTGCTGATGGCGGTACATACATAGCCCCGCCGATATATTCGACATCAACTCTTGGTTTTGTCAAAATATTCATCTCGACTTTGCCCGCATGATATTCAAATTTTGTTTTTTTAATCTGCTCATAGGCTTCACGAGCCTTTTCAAGCTGAATGGTATTTGTTTTTGAACTGTTCGTGTCATTATTTACGACACTTTTAACAGCACTTTGAGTTTTGATATAATCCGTGACAGGTGTGTGGGACTTAAATTCGGAATGAATTTTTGCTTGAACAGATTGCTCGTGAGTAATCTGAGGAGTTGTTGTAGCAACTTCTGTGTCATCACGTGCAAGCAATGTAGCAATGTCTTTTTCGCCGCTATCAGAAAAATATCTTTGCTCATTATCGGTTTTTTGTTGTTCTACCTTAACGGTAAATTCGGGCTTAACGCCTGAGGTTTCAGCTGAAAGATTGCTTTCCGCCGCTTTTGCAGCATCAGAATAAGCATCTTTTCTTTCTTTTTGTGCTTCCGCGAATTTGAGTTCAGCATTTGTTATACGCAACTTATACTCAATCGGTATAGATGTGATTTGAATTAATTGCATAATTTCACTCCCTTTGTCGTTGAATTGAGCATTAACTGCCCAATCAACTTTGCAACTTCGCGACATTACTTCCTTGTAATGTCTTATTCTATAAAATATTTGACGACTTGTCAAGAGATTTTTTTCATTTTTCAGAATTTTTTAATGTTTTTTATTAATAAACTCCTGCTTTTTATGCACATTTGCTTCTTATAACAGAATTTACCCTTGCAACTTTCACTCATTTTTTCCTTTGAGCAACAGAACTTTCCCTTGCAACTCTCACTCATTCCTCTTATAAAGAACCTATGCGACTTTTTTATTTTGAACGATTTTTTCTTTGAGCTACAACACTTGCCCTTGCAACTTTTTTATTTTGAATGATTTGCAACTACTGTGCTACACACTTTCGCCCCCCGCGAAACTATGTTGCACCACTTAATTTCTCACACATTTTAAAGGTTGACTTGATTAAAAATTTACTTAAAAACGGTTCGCGAGAGTTATCTAACCGTACAGTTGGATTATGACGCGAAATGTCACGGACACATGTTATGTGCCAGCGGGGGTTTGCCTGCCATGTTATGTGCCAGCGGTGGCTCCCCCCCGCATTACATGGTAGCCGACACAACTATTAACTATTAATTTTTAACTATCATCTGATGTAGTCCATCAGCGATTGCGGTAGGAACCTTGAACCGAATTTTAAAGTCAAAGTCCAAGCATATTCGTTCATTTCAAGTTTGGTAATTTCCTCAGCGTCATTAATCCCCTCAACTTTTTGCTGTAAATCTTGGAGAGTTAATTCCTCATTTTCAAGGCGTTCAAGGTTGGTTTCCAAGTATTTGTCTCTGATACCAATGTCAGCGATTTGACGAATAACTTTGTCTGTTTGTTTAACAAGATGCGTGTCTGCTACTGCTAATTGCACATCATTATAAATTTTAATCGCTTGATACATATCAAAAGTACTGTAACTTGTTGTGATTTCGTCGCCCTCATCATTGATAAAAGTACTTGTATAGATTTTATCTTTTGATAATTGTTCGGAATCGATTTCTTCTTGAAGAACTTTTTGGATTAATTCACGCTGGTCTTGACCGCCTTGCGGAGCCATTGTCATATATGCCGACCGCAAACTATCGGGGATAACAGCTCTGTCAAGTGCCTTAGCCATTGTTTCAAAAAGACCATATGCACTGTTGGGAATTTCATATGAAATAGAGCCGTCACCGTTTGCGTCAAAAATTTGACGATAAAAAGACCTTTGGTCCTCGGGGATATTTTTAACGCTTTCAGGCAGGCTGTATTTAACATTAGTCGACCCAAAACCATAAGCATCAAGACCAGAAACAGTTGATTTAATTACAGAGTTATTGTCAAGTCCAAACAATTCAGAAACTTTTAAACCCAAACCAATATCAACATAGTTATCATCGGAATATTGCACTTTTGTGACTGCGTAACGAGGTGCATCTGCTGAAACTGCGATACGGTCACCGTATTCATTTGTGTAAGTTTTTCCGCCGTCATCACGGTTAACTTCATAGAAAAATCCGTTTTTGTTATCACGAATATAGTTACCCTGCATTAAGCCGTTGTCAGCAGTTTGATAAAAACCTGTCGGTCCCCAAATATTACCGTGTTCGCCGTCATAATAAACAGTTTGGTTACGGATTTGAGCGTCGGTTAACCCCTCATAATTAGTGCAAACCCCATCACTATCATATTCAACAACCATCTCAGATGTGCGATATAACCCGTCCCCGTCACGTGTCCACTCAAAACCATCTTCGTCAAGCAATTTATGTGTAACATTACTTCTCAAATCTTGGTCATAATAAGTGAAACTGCCAGGGTCAGATTGAAACGCAAAACCTGTTGAAAGCGGTACTTTTTTGATAAAATTAGTGTAACTATCAAGTTCAACAATTTCTCTTGTGCCTGTTAGGTCAGAAAGACTGTCATATAGGTCGTAACCATCGTCAAGATTTCCCTCTAACGTCATTGTTCGTCCGCTGTCCGTCTTAAAAGCAAACACAGTTCCATCGTCGTTCCAAGTGCCGACGTATGTAGTCTTGTTTCGCAGGTCATCGGGAAATAAATCTTTTAAACCATATATTTTTGAAACGTCAAAATATTCAGCAAAGTTAACAACTTTGTTAATATCTGTGATTTTAGCGTTATTATAATATGGCTCAGAGTTAATCGCGGAATATTCACCTTTTGTAAAAGGAACATCATCGGATTTTGTACCAGAAAAAACATAGTTATCGCCAAAGATTGCGTTACCTGTTTTAAGAATTTGTTCCATTTGTGACTTGAACTGTGTCGCAATAATAGCACGTTCGGTCTGCTCAAAAGTCCCGTTTTCAATACGTAAAGCAAGTGCGTGGCCGTCAACCATTAGGTCTTTAACTTCTGTCAGGTTATTCTCCGCAATAGCAAAAGCTTGCTGAGTAATCGCAGTATTATCTTGATATTGACGGTTACGGTAAAGGTTTGACCTAATCTGCAACGCTCTTGTACCGCCTGTGACATTTTCGTGCATTTTTGAAAAAGCACGCCCTGTTCCAAGTTTAGTAAATGATTTATCATAATTAGTAGCATTGAGATTGACCCTCGACATATAATTCCTAGTCAACATATTCTGAGTTACACGCATATTTGTCTCCTCGGTGATGGGTTTATTTAGTTTTCTGGGGGCTATCGTTATCTTTAATCTATCTTTATTTTACTGGCGGTTGATAGTTAATAGTGTAAAGTTGAAAGTTATGGAGTCCGCCTTCGGCGGACGATTTGTATTCAGCAACTTTTAATGTGTATCTATTTCAGTTGTTCTATTGTTAGCGAGTAGTATTGATTGTACATAACATTTGTCCGTGACATTTAACTAAATCGTTAGTTCAATTCTATGTTTTGCGAGTTTAATATTTAATCTACCAACGGTAAAGTAAATTCTTGTAGCATATCTTTAACCTTTTGAAAATCCTATTACTTATTCTATCATTATGTTTTAAATAGAATAAATACATTTTATAAATCTTTTATAAATAACAAAACGCGGAATTAAAATAGTCAACCAGTTAAGCTCCCCCGCGAAAAACGTCCGCCCGCAGGGCGGACACCAAAACTATACACTATACACTTTTAACTATTAACTTGTGAATGCGAAGCATTCACATTTGTCCGCGTGAGTTATCTAACTATACAGTTAAACTATGACGCGAAGTATATGCGGGAAGGCTCCTGCCAGTGGCAGAATCAGAGCCTTGTCGTAGCGTTTACGCGTAGACGGGACACGAAGTGGTTGCCCGTTCGCCCGCGTGAGTTATCTAACTATACAGTTAAACTATGACGCGAAGTACAGGCGGGCGTTGCCCGCTACGCAATCGCTCCTCCGATTTGGTTAACGATAATGTCGAGCATATCGTCCATTGTCGTCATCATTCGAGCGGCAGCTTGGAAAGAGCGGTTATAAATCAGCATATTAGTTGTTTCTTCTGTTTCCGAAACGCCCATAACGCTGTCACGGCTATTGAGTATTTCCTGCGTGATAATGAGGGACGCGTCAAGGTTGGTGTTTGCAAGAGAAATATCATTACCCAAAGTTGCGGTATAATTTCCGATAAACTCTTCAAAAGTGCCAGTAAAATCTCCATGGATATTACCAAAATCGTGAGGCTTATTAACCAATTGGTCAACCATTGTGAGAATGTAGTCGTTAACAGTGCTGTTTTTATCGTAAATCAGGAAAGTTGGGTCAGTTCTTAAAGCATTTGAAATTGATATATTCTTTGCGGTAACATTTTCAAAATCAAGAACAGTACCGTCTGGTTGTGCTTCACCAAAGAAATTGCGGTACATTACGTTACCATTTTCATCAAGTTTATTAATGTTTGGAACAACTTGGTCGTCAACTTTCGGGAGTAAATTGTTAAAAGTATCGGCTAAGGCTTTTGCAAACGCATTAAGTTTTTCTTTATAATACGGGAAACCTCTTTGACGTGTGTCTGTCTCGTTAATCGGGTTAGGACCGCTACCGTTGAGAATATCAAGATATGCTTTCAGTTCGCCTTGTGAAGAGTTCATGAGTTTTCCGTCTGAACGCCAGTGCAATTCCTCTTGCCCATTAACTTTCTGAACCATAAGGCGGTCATATTCTTTACCGCGAACAGCTGTTTGACTATTAAACACAACGATTACACCGCCGATAGTATCTTTTGTTTTGTCATCAATTCGGCTAATTTCTGTAACATTAACTTTGCCGTATTTTGACAATTCATCGATTAAAAGGTTACGTTGGTCTTTGAGTTCGTTAGGTCCAAAAGTGCCTTGATATTGATTTGCAAGAATTGAATTTTCGACTTTTTCGTTCAGAGTTGCGATTTCTTTTAAAATTTCGTTAACTCTGTCATTTGCGGCATGAAATTCATTGACAAAAGTTGCTTCTAAATCTTCAAGCTGAGTTGCTTTTTGGTTAAGAACATCACAAATATTAGAAAAACTATTTGCAACAACTCCTGCAATCGGCACAGAATTTGCGTTAGTTGAAAAATCCTGCAAAGCGTTGTACATCTCACTAAGGCTCGACCGTAAACCATAACCATTTTCGTTAGCACCGTCGTCAAGTTCTTGTAAAACATCTTCAACTTGGCTTAGCATTGTTGAAACTTTATCATAATAACCCGTAATACCATATTGATTTCTGAACGATTGGTCGAGTTGTTTTGACCTCAACTGCTCAACACCATTGACATTAACACCCATACCAGCATATGTAGTCTGGTCTATGGCGTATCTTGAAACATAATCTCCCGCAGAGTTTGAAGTTTGGTCAACCCTTTGGCGTGTATATCCTTCTGTCGTTATATTAGAAAGGTTATGCCCTGTTACATCCATTGCCTTCTGTGAAGCATACAACGCCGTCTTTGACGCTTCAAATCCAAGAAAAGTTGGTCTTATCATCTTTTTAGTTTGAGCCGCTTTTTTCCTTTGAGCCACAAAAACTTTCCATTGCGACTTTTTGGTATTTATACTCTTAATTACCTTTGCAATTTTTTTCTTTTAATTAAATTGCGGTCATTAAGTTTATTGCGACTTTTTTCTCCTTTTTTAGTCCTCAGCACTTCTTTTTAGTCCTCAGCATTTTTAATATACTTGCAGTTAAAGCTGTTCTATCTTTTATTCAACTCATATGCAACCTTTTTGGCTTTGGCTTTTACGTATTGCAATCATGGGGACTTTTTATGTTTAATAATTTGCAACAATTGGTTTTATTGTAAACAAATGGGCAACATCATATTTTGTGATTATTGTATATAATAATATTATCGATAATAAAACGCAAAAATAAACTAACAATTTAGTTTAAATATGTCGCGAAGCATATGCAGGCATTGCCCGCCCGCGAAATTAAACTAACAATTTAGTTAAAATATTCCGCGAAGCATATGCAGGTGTTACCTGTCGCCCGCGAGATTAAACTAACTGTTAAGTTAAAATATTCCGCGAGAATATATGCGGGCATTGCCCGCCCGCGAGATTAAACTAACAATTTAGTTAAAATATGTCGCGAGAATATATGCGGGCATTGCCCGCCCGCGAAATTAAACTAACAATTTAGTTAAAATATGTCGCGAGAATATATGCGGGCATTGCCCGCCCGCGAGATTAAACTAACAATTTAGTTAAAATATTCCGCGAGAATATATGCGGGCATTGCCCGCCCGCGAGATTAAACTAACAATTTAGTTAAAATATTCCGCGAGAATATATGCGGGCATTGCCCGCCCGCGAAAATGCAGGACAAAGCTACCTGTACTTTTAACTATTACTTATTAACTGTCCGCCGTCGGCGGACTATATTCCTCTCAGAACAAGACTTATACACTCAATGTCAGAACAATGTGTCATCTCCCAATTTTCACCGTACTCATACACAAGATTTTTTCCACATCGAGGACATTTTATGTCCGTTACACCATTGCGTATGAATTCTCCCTGAGCCTTTTTAAGAACAAAACCTTCTTCTTTTGTCGGAATTATTCTTCTAATTGTCATAGCCATAAACATACTTCTTTCTAAGTTTAATATCTTCTTCGTTTAGCGGTATTCCAGCTTTTTCTTTTCTTTCAAAAGCGTCCAAAACAAGATATTTTCTATCCTCGTCAGATAAGTTAGGCGTATTTTTGGCCGCATCTATGCTTGCTCTGTATTCGTCTTCCCAAGAAGACGGAGGAAGATATATAACTTTATTTGCCCTATGTCCGTAATATTCATGTGCAAGAACAGCACGAGATGACATTAAATCACGAGGATGGACAGAACCACTTTCAAGGTCAGGAAGCACATTGCCTTTAACTGAAATTGAATCGTTAATATCGTCATAGCTCGTTCCGCTTGCGTCAATGTCATTAAATACAAACTTGCTTATGTCGGCATTTATAGACTTAATGTCTTTATGCAGTTCGTTAATTTGTTCTTCTGTTAAAATGGTTGTCGGCGGTTTTCTGTTACCGTTAGCCATAGGACGATTATTCATAGTCACGCTTTTTTATTCAAAATACTTGGTCGAGTGGTTTGGTTTGTTTGAGTACCACTCGCGTTATAACTTGTTGATTTAGTAAAAATACCTGTGATTTCGTTGACAATATCAATGTTCATTTGAGCAAATTCAAGCGAACGATTGTTAAATTCTTTTGTTAAATTAATTGAATTGAGCAGTTTTTCATAAAGATTGGTCAAATTAGTTTTGTCTTCACCATCAAGCGTTTCGATAACTTCTTTGAGTGTTTTTTCACCAAGACCTAATTCTTTATGCAACGCGGTACGTTTGCTCTCAAAATCTTTGATTTTTTCTTCTGAGTCCATATGAGCATTAAACGCCGCATCCATACGTTTTGGGTCACGTGAATGCAACGCTTTAAATTTTTCTTCTTCTCTAACTTTAACTTCCTCAAAAAGTTCGGAATATTCTGTCAGAAAATCATATAATTTTTGATAATCATTTTTTTGCATATTTTCAACACATTTCTTAATTAACGATAATTAATTCGTCTGTTAATATTAGACTTGTTCTAAAACTTAATAATCTATCTCACGGCAGGTAACACCTGCATGTATTTTCACGGCGGGGAACCCCCGCTGGTATTTCGCGTAATATTTTAACTTAATTGTTATTTTAATCTCGCGGCAGGTAACACCTGCATGTTTTTCGCGTCATATTTTACTGGCATCTTTTGTTCTAATGTCGCGGGCGATGGGGAAACACTTCGTGGTCTACACGTAAACGCTACGACAAGTCACTGATTCTGCTACAAAGCAGGTGACTTCCCGCATATGTTCTCGCGTTATATTTTAACTTAACAGTTAGTTTAATCTCGTGGCAGGTAACACCTGCATGTTTTTCGCGTCATATTTTACTGGCATCTTTTGTTCTAATGTCGCGGGCGATGGGGAAACACTTCGTGGTCTACACGTAAACGCTACGACAAGTCACTGATTCTGCTAC
>BNZF01000008.1 GCA_026000865.1 Clostridia bacterium | reverse complement strand
ATTTTGTTAACATATTCAGCGGCGTGCTGAACAGTTTCAATAATATAGGTACTTGATATTGACGCAATAGATAATAAAGAACCAACAGGGATTTCAGCTGTTGTAGTCGCAGATTCATCAGCATTAAATCCGACAATTGTACGTGCAATTGATTCCGCACCGTCACGTTGGTCTACCATTAAAGGCAAAGAGAAAGCATAATCAAGAGTTACATCGTCAATCAACCCTAAATCGGTGAAGAATTTTTTCGCAGAGACATAGTTAATTGTTTTGACAACGTTACCAGCCGCCTCAGTTACAATAGCCTCACATTGTATTGCGTTGCGTTCTTGAAGAGCATAACGAACATATTCTCTTTCCAATTCGCCGTATATACCCAAAATCACTATGACATTTTGGAGCAGTTTACCATTATAAGCAACAAAGTTTCCCGTATAATCATTTTCACGTATGAATATTGACACAACACCAAATATTTCGGTTTCGCCTAACGCATTTGAAAGATATTTTGTTACAACGTCATTTCCGATATCATTATGAAGCCCCTCAACAGTTAATGCAAGAGTGGGTCGTTTGCCGTCGTTTGCGTCAAGCATTTTTTGAACCATTTTATTTATAGAACCTTTTGTATCAGTTCTAAACTCGTCATCAGTATGTACGACACTAAATTCAACAGTATCAGATGTGAACACTATAACACTTAGAACATAGTTATTGTCAACAGGTCCACCATTAACATAACTTAGTACTGTGCTGTATGCAATAACAGGAATACCCAATTTTTCCGATATTTCAGTAATAGAACCATTTTCAAAGAACTCTTCAAAAGCAGCAATCACCGCAACAGAATTTTTAAGAAAAGTTTCAGGTGCCAGTTGCTCTAAAATTTCTTCGACAGCAGTTTCGCTGTCATCAATATTTGTGCTAAAAGCAGTTTTGAATTCAGTCATATTTTTCACCTTATCGGGTATCACCCGCATGCTTTCTCGGCGGGTAGCACCCGCATGCTTTCTCGCGTCATAGTTCAACTAAATCGTTAGTTCACTTCACGCGAGCGAATATTTTAAGTAGCTTTGTGCTGTTGTATATAACGCTCCTGCCGATGAGTTCACTTCACACGAGCGAATATTTTAAGCAACATCCACTTGTAAAGTAGCACTCGCTTGTACTTGTTTCACAGATAATATCTGCCTGCAAATAATATGTGTTTGTGATATTTCACAGATAAATATCTGTTTGTTTTTGAGGGAATACGTATCCATGTTTAATAATGCTTGCTCATGTCATCAAAAGCACAGCTTTAACATAGTTACTCTGTTAATCTATTACCTTGTTTTATAGTTTTATAGCCTAAATTTTTGCCTTTTGTACATTCATCTACTAAATAGCAATATACTTTACAGTCAATTTGTGCATTGAATTTTTTTGTAAATGCTAGTAAATGTCTGCGAGATAAAATTTGATTTTTGTGACTTTTTTTACGGTCGATTTGTGCATCGACTGTTGAAGAGTTTATAGTTGATAGTGTAAAGCCTACTGTAAGCATTTCGATTTAAACTCGTTCCACGCGACAGTAAACTAACCATACAGTTAAACTATCTCGCGAAACGCAGGCGGGGGCTCCGCTTACCAAGGTATTATAGAGAGCAATACGCCTGCTGCAACAGCAGAACCGATGACGCCAGCGACGTTAGGTCCCATAGCGTGCATTAAAAGGAAGTTTGTGGGGTCAGTTTGTGCACCGACTTTTTGCGAAACGCGAGCCGCCATAGGTACAGCGGAAACGCCTGCTGAACCAATCAGCGGATTAACCTTACCGCCCGATAATTTATACATGATTTTGCCGAAAATAATACCGCAGGCCGTACCAAAACCAAATGCAAAAACGCCAAGGGTAATAACTTTTACAAACTCAAAATTGAATATTTTGTCAGCTTGTGTTGTTGCACCAACGGAAATTCCGAGGAATATTGTGATGATATTCATTAATTCGTTGGATGCGGTTTTAACTAAACGCTCACAAACACCGCTTTCTTTCAGCAAGTTACCGAGCATTAGCATACCAACAAGCGGAGTTGCGGAAGGAACCATCAAGGATACAATAAGAGTAACCGCAATTGGGAAGATAACTTTTTCAGTTTTGGTAACAAGTCTGAGTGCTTCCATTTTAACAGCACGTTCTTTTTTAGTTGTGAGCAGTTTCATAATCGGAGGTTGAATAACAGGAACGAGAGCCATATAGGTATATGCCGCAAGAGCAATTGAACCTGTTGAAATTTTTTCGCTATGATTTAATAAACGTGTTGAAACGTAAATAGAAGTAGGACCATCAGCACCGCCGATTATCGCAATTGAACCAGCCTCAGCGGCGTCAAAACCCAAAACAGCAGCCATAACGAAAGTTAGGAATATGCCCCCTTGTGCGGCGGCACCGAGCAAAAATGATTTAGGGTTTGCGATTAATGGACCAAAATCAGTCATACAACCTATTCCTAGGAAAATCAACGGAGGATATATCTGTAATTTTACACCCATATATAAGATGTCGAGCAGACCACCATTGTGTAAAATTTCACCATAGTCTATCGTTCCTTTAAACAAATCTGGATGATATAGTCCAGCTAACGGCAAATTTGTTAAAAACATACCAAATGCAATAGGTAATAAAAGTAAAGGTTCAAAGTTTTTAACAATCGCCAAATACATAAATGCAAACGAGATTATTAACATGGCAATAGTTTTCCAGTTCATGTTACATAATCCGCTATCATACCAAAGGTCTACACAAGTTTCTTTAAATAACACCCAAACTTCGGACAAATTTTTCACTCCTCTTTTTTATTTTGAGCTTTTTTATTTTGGGAAGGCTCCTGCTGGTAGCAGAATCAGAGCCTTGACGTAGCGTTTACGCATAGTCGGGAAACGCTTGCCTCTGCGACTTTTTTAGTTTGAGCCGCAACGCTTGCCTTTGCGACTTCTAATCATTGCACTCTTAATTTACTTTTGCGACTTTTTTAGTTTGAGCCACAACGCTTGCCTTTGCAACTTTTAATCATTGCACTCTTAATTTACCTTTGCGACTTTTTTCTATTAAATCATTTGCGACCAGTGTGATTTTTGTAAACTGCAAAACGCGGAGTTAAAATAATCATATAGTCAAACTATATCGCGAAACGCCAGCGGGGGCTCCCCGCACTTTTAACTATTAACTATAAACTGTTAAAATGGGTTTGTGTTATCATATAATCCTGCGAGCGACCATTGACTTCGAGAACGTATTGGAGCGATGGATGTTATTTTGTATGCGGTATCAGTGTTTTCATATATACACGCAATTGTCGCAGAAATCACAGCAATTATTTCACCGTCATCAATAACTTCTTCCGTGGTTGTTTTCTGAGGAGTGTAGTTATTTATAACAGTATTTGTAATATTGTTTTTAACAATCGATATTTTGTGTTCAAATTCGGGAGGTAAACTTGGCGGGATTTTTTTTTCTTTTTGAAATTTCTGCTTTGGGGCAAAAACTCCACCCATTACTTTCATAAATAAAATCAAAACAACGAGTGCGGAAAAAACAACAGCCAACCCAGTTAAAACAACAGCACCTGTATAGGTTGCATTAGGTTCAATGCTTGGGGCGACATTTTCTGACGTAGCCACCAAAATTGCATTATTTTCTGTTAAAAATATGTTAACTTGTGATAAATTTTCAGAAACGGCTTTAAAACCCAAAATATTCAACAAAACTTCTCCTTATACAAAAGATAAGGTATATTAACATAAAAACAAATTAAAAGCAACAATTTTCTGAAAAAAACTTGTATTTCTTTTCTTAGTATTATATAATCTAGCTGTTGGAGAGTTTATAGTTAAAAGTGTATAGTTGATAGTTGTTGTGTCCGTCCTACGGACGGACGTTTTTACGCGAGTTAGTTTGACTGTATGATTAGTTTACTGTCGCGTGTCGGATAGTTAATAGTTTATAGTTAACAGTTAATAGTTATGGAGTGACGCGTTACGTTTACGCGAGATAATTTTATTGTATGATTAGTTTACTGTCGCGTTTAGCAGTTTACAAAAAGCACACTGGTTGCAAATTAGTGAAACTAAAAAAGTCGCAGAGGTTTTTTTAGTCGCAATGATTAGAAGTCGCAAAGGCAAGCGTTGCGGCTCAGACTAAAAAGGTGAAAAAAGTCGCGGAGGTTTTTTTAAGTAGCAATGATTAGAAGTCGCAAAGGCAAGCGTTGCGGCTCAGACTAAAAAGGAGAAAAAAGTCGCAGAGGTTTTTTAGAAGGTGCAATGATTAAAAGTTGTAAAGGTGACTACTGTGGCTCAAAGAAAAAAGAATGCATTGGGCGGAAGAATTAGCGAAGGAAATTATTAAACGTTCACCGTTGAAGGAAGAGTATATTTGTGCGGCGGGTATTAGTCCGTCGGGGTCTATTCATATTGGAAATTTCCGTGATGTTGCGACAAGTTATTTTGTTGTAAAGTCGCTTAGGAGAATGGGTAAAAAAGCAAAACTGTTGTTTTCTTGGGATGAATATGACAGAATGAGGAAAGTTCCTAAAAATGTTGAGGCAATAGCTGATGATATGGAAAAATATATAGGCATGCCTTATATAGATGTTCATAATCCTTTTGACGATGACGCTAAAAATTATGCGGAACATTTTGAGCAGGAATTTGGGCGTTCAATCGCCGCTTTTGATATTGATTTAGTATATAGACATCAAGCAGCCATGTATCGCAGTGGAAAATATGTTGATTATATAATAATTGCTTTGCAAAAACGCAAAGAGATTTTTGATATACTTGATAGTTTTCGCACACAAGACGCGGTAGAGGGTGAACGTGACGCTTACTATCCTGTTAATATTTATTGCTCGGAGTGTCATAAAGATACAACAAAGATAACTGCTCTTTCAGATGATTGCACAGAAGCTGAATATGCATGCAAATGCGGGCACAAATCAAGTTTTAACTTTACAAAAGATTTTGACTGCAAACTCTCTTGGAAAATTGACTGGCCAATGCGTTGGCTATATGAGGGAGTAGATTTTGAGCCTGGTGGCAAGGACCATGCAAGCCCTAATGGCAGTTATCAAACAAGCCGTATTATTTCTGATAAAATTTTTGGATATAAAGCACCGTTGTTCCAAGGCTATGAGTTTATTGGAATAAAAGGTGTTGCGGGAAAAATGTCTGGTTCAAGCGGATTAAATTTAACTCCCGAAGCACTTTTAAAAATTTATCAGCCTGAGGTTATACTTTGGCTTTATTCTAAAACCGAACCGCTAAGAGCCTTTGATTTTTGCTTTGATGACGGAATTTTAAGGCAATATCATGAGTTTGATACACAATATGCTAACTATTTGGCTGGTAACGCGGACGAACTTGCAACTTCTATAATCGAAAACTGCATAGTGGGAGAAACTGCAAATTCGGTTCGTGAGCGAACAATTAGTACTGTTCCAATGGGTTTGCTTGTACAATTAGGCTCGATTGTTGATTTTAATGAGGAAATGGTCGAGGTTTTATTCCAAAAAATATCAATGAGCTATTCAAAAGAGGATATTGCAAAAAGATTACCTCTCGCAAAATATTGGGTCGAGCAATGTGCTCCTGATATGAAAAATACTCTGCGTACTACTCGCAATTGGGATGTTTTTGAAACTCTTGACGATGATGAAAAAGAGGATATTGCTAATTTACAAAAATATCTGAGCGGTGAGGATTATACTCTTGACGAATTAAACAAAGAATTATATGAAATAGTTAAAAAGCATTTTGATGAAAATCCCGAAAAGAGTATATTAAAAAAGAAACAAGCGAAATTCTTTTCAAATGTTTATAGTCTGTTGATTGATAAAACTGCGGGTCCAAGGCTATATCTGTTCTTGTTTGCTGTAAAAAAATCTGATTATTTGCCGTTGCTTGATTTTTCAGAGCCAAAAACAGACGCCGAACAACTCCCCTCCCCTGCCCCTATGGAATCCCCAGAAATTATAGAAATCAAAGAACCAGACCCAGTTGCTCCGTTTAAACCAACAGTTCAATTTGATATTTTTGACAAAATCGATCTGCGTGTTTGCAAAATAACAAAATGTTCTGAAATCCGAAAATCGCAAAATTGTTTTAAGATTACTCTCTTTGATGGTATCGGCGAGCGTGTGATTGTTTCAAGTATCAAAGGTTACTATACTCCCGAAGAGTTAATCGGCAAGAAAATAGTAGTTTTTGTTAATCTTGAATCGAAACGCATAACAGGTGTCACAAGTGAGGGTATGTTGCTTGCTTCGACCAATAACGCAAGTGGTTGTAAAGTTTTATTTGTTGATGACAGCGTACCAGAAGGAACGAGACTTAGTTAGCAGGCAGTGCCTGCCTGCACATAATATGTGTCCGTGATATTTCGCGAGATATTTTAACTGTATGGTTAGTTAATGGACGCTTTTCATTATTTTAACAAAGGTTCAATGGTTGCAAGGTTGCAAATAAGTAATGAGAAAAAAATCGCAAGGTTTCATAGAAAGTGCAATGATTAGAAGTTGCAAAGGCAAGCGTTTCCCGACTATGCGTAAACGCTACGTCAAGGCTCTGATTCTGCTACCAGCAGGAGCCTTCCCAGAATAAAAAAGTGGTTGCAATCGCTCACGCCAAAGCCAGTAAGGTAGCAAATCGTTTAAAATAACGATAGAGCAGTAAGAATAAATCATATTGAAAACAAAGTGAGGACCAAAAATATGTTAGATATTTCAAGGGGAAAACCTTCACCCGAGCAACTTGATTTAACTATGGGTTTGTTTGATTATAGAGATTATAAATCTGTTGGTGGGGATTGCCGTAATTATGGGATGCTTGATGGTATTCCTGAGGCGAAAAAATTGTTTGGCGATATGCTTGGTTGTTCTGCTAAAAATACAATAGTTTGTGGAAATTCAAGCCTTAATATTATGTATTATCTGCTTTCGCTTGCTATGACGCACGGAGTTTTGGGAAGTGAGCCGTGGTCACAGCAGAAAATAAAATTTCTATGCCCAACACCTGGATATGACAGACATTTTTCGATTAGTGAGTTTTTCGGAATGGAGCTAATTGCTGTTCCAATGACTTCGATAGGTCCTGATATGGACTTAGTTGAAAAACTCGTTGAAGATGAACAGGTTAAGGGTATTTGGTGTGTTCCGCAATATTCTAACCCCGGTGGTGTTGTTTATTCTGATGAAACGGTTAAGCGTTTTGCAAACTTAAAACCGAAAGCAAAAGATTTCAGAATTTTTTGGGATAATGCTTATTGTCTGCACCATCTTGTTGACAAACCTAAGATTTTATTGAACTTGCTTACGGAAAGTGAGAAAGTTGGAAACCCTAATATTGCTTATGTTTTTGGTTCAACTTCAAAAATATCTTTCAGCGGTGCGGGTGTTTCTGCAATGGCAATGAGCGAGGAAAATGCGGATAGTATTAAAAAATCTCTCGCTATTAGCACAATAGGTTTTGACAAAATGAACCAACTCCGTCATATACAGTTTTTTAAAGATTTAGACGGGTTGAATGCTCATATGCTCAAACATCGTGCGATTATTCAACCTAAGTTTGAGGCTGTGCTTGAAATTTTAGACCGTAAGTTGAATGGAATAGGCAAATGGTCTAGACCCGAGGGTGGATATTTTATTTCATATGACGCTCCTAATGGCTGTGCGAAAAAAGCAGTTGAACTTGCAAAAAAAGCGGGAGTAATTATGACACCTGCGGGAGCAGGTTTCCCGTATGGAATTGACCCTAACGACAGCAATATCAGAATATCTCCAACATATCCGCCTATTGATGAACTAAAACGGGCTATGGAGATTTTTTCAGACTGCGTGTTGGATAGTTTAAAGTTAAAAGTTAAAAGTTAATAGACAGGTAGCACCTGCATGCATTTTCGCGGAATAGTTTAGTAGTATTGTTAGTTTACTGTCGCGTTTTGCGACTATATATTATCAATAATGAAACACGAGTTTAAAAAGAAGCACATACTGTAGGCTTTAAACTTTAAATTTTCAACTATCCGAACACTGGTTGCAAATCAATTAAACTAAAAAAGTTGCAAGGGTTTTCTAAAAGTGCAATGATTAAAAGTTGCAAGGGCAAGCGTTGTGGCTCAAAATAAAAAAAGAAAAAACTCGCAATGGCTGATAGAAGGTGCAATGATTATAAAGTTGCAAGGGCAAATATGAAGTGCTCAGACTAAAAAAGGAGAAAAAAGTCGCAGAGGTTTTTTTAGGTGCAATGATTAGAAGTTGCAAGGGCAAGCGTTGCGGCTCAAAATAAAAGAATGGCTCAAAATTTAGCGAATTGGTTTGCAGAACATTTGCAAGTGCCAGCGGAGTGGCTTGTTTTTATTGTTTCTTTGTTTCCGATTTTGGAATTGAGAGGCGGAATAATTGCGGCGGCAATTGTTAATTTGCCGATGTGGAAAGCGATTTTGATTAGTCTTGCGGGGAATGCTTTGCCTATTCCGTTCATTTTGCTTTTTATAATAAAGATTATGCAATGGATGAAAAAAATAAAACTTTTTCGACCATTGATAATTTGGGTTGAAAAAAAAGCAGCAAAACATAGTGGTGTAATTAACAAATACGGCGTTTGGGGCTTGGTATTATTTGTTGGTATTCCTCTGCCTGGTACAGGTGCTTGGACAGGTGCGTTAATTGCAGCATTGCTAAAAATTAATCTGAAAAAATCATTTTTTGCGATTGGTTTAGGGCTTTTGCTTGCAACGATTATTATGACTTTCATTTGTTATTATATTCCTAGCCTTATTGTTAAATAATAGTTGGGGGTAACGCCTGCCTGCACATAACATGTGTCCGTGATATTTCGCGTCATAGTTTAACTGTTCGGATAATTAACTCTCCGCCGCCTACCGTGTATAGTTTTGGTTTTACTTGAATATGCTTAATATAAATAGACCTGTTTAAAACCTCATTCTATAAATAGTTTAACTTGTAAATATTGAGGTCATTCTCTCTAAAAAGGGGGGTAGTCGGTACTGTAACAGCCCACTGGACTAAGCAGACTGTCGCACTCCACACCTGTCTTTTTTTAATATCAGAGTAATACAAAAAAAGATAGGTTATTAAGTTTTAGAACAGGTCTAATAGTTAAAAAGGAAATTTAACATAAAGGTAAAACAAAAAAATGAAGAAAAACATACTAGTTTTATTTAATAACCAATCATTAAAAGCTGCTAGGAGTGTGGTCACAAATTTATCAGATGAAAAATATGAAGTTATACCTATCGGAATAACGAGAAAAGGTCGTTGGCTTTTTTACCCTGGTGCATATGCTAATATCGAAAATACGATTTGGGAAAACGATATTGATTGTGTGCCTGCGATACTCTCACCTGATAATTTGCATAACGGTATTATAAAGCTTGAAAGTGATGAGATTGTACACAAAAAAATTGATTTGATTTTTTCACTTTTACCTATAAAAGGCTCTGTGCAAGGGCTATTTGAATTATCAAAAATTCCTTTTGTTGGAGCGTCTTCTTCTGTGTCGGTTGTTTGTTCGGATAATGCTTATACTCATGCAATACTTGAATACAGCGGAATGAGAACGGCGAAATGGAAAGTTATCACTCAACGTAAAATTTCTGAACTTGACGCGGAATGTGAAAAATTATCTGAAAATCTCGGCTTTCCTTTGGCTGTAAAACCTGCGAACAGTGATAAGGGTTTTGGTAAAGCAAATGATATTAATTCGCTGAAAGAATGTGTTAAAACCGCTTTTCTTTATGACAGTAAAATTGTTGTTGAGGAATTTATCTCGGGGCGTGCATTGCAAGTTGCAATGCTTGGATACGGTGATGATGCCGTGCCAAGTTTTGTAAGAGATAAAAACGACCCGAATTTTATGTTTGAATCTGACATAACATATAAGGTAATAGATATAGCGAGACGTGCATATAAAACTCTTGGGGTTAGCGGATATGCGTTAGTAAGTCTTTTTTTAACAGATACAGAAATATTAGTTGATGAAGTTGATACTGGACCCGATTTATCCGAAACAGGTGAATACGCAAACCTTATGAGTGAAATTGGCATTGATTACCCTTATTTATTAGAGCGTTTAATAAATTTGCTTTTTTAGTCTGAGCCGCAGTAGTCACCTTTGCAACCTTTAATCATGGCAAATTAAGCTTTCAATGATATTTAGTTGCAAGGGCAAGCGTTGTGGCTCAGAATAAAAAGAAGAAAAAAGTTGCAAAGGTTCATAAAAGGGCAATGATTAAAAGTTGCAATGGCAAGCGTTGTGGTTCAGACTAAAAAGGAGAAAAAAGTTGCAGTGGCTGATAGAAGGTGCAATGATTAAAAGTTGCAATGGCAAGCGTTGCGGCTCAAACTAAAAAAAGAAATGGATAGAGCAGTAGGTGTTTTTGATAGTGGTTTAGGCGGTTTGACAACTGTGAAAGCGTTGAATGAATTGTTGCCTAATGAGGATATTATATACTTTGGGGATACTGCTCGAATACCTTATGGCAGTAAAAGCAGAGAGACGATTTTGAAATATGCTACCCAAGATACTAATTTTCTTAAAACAAAAAATGTTAAGATGATAATTGCCGCTTGTGGAACTGTAAGCAGTCTTATAGGTGGAAAAAATCTCACTAGTGCTCTTCCTTTTACTGGTGTGCTACTGCCCGCTGTACAGGCAGCTTGTGCGGCAACACGTACAAAGCGTATTGGTGTTATCGGAACTCTTGCAACAATTCAAAGCGGAAGTTACGGAAAAGCGATTAAAAATATTGAACAAAAAGCAGTAGTAATTGGTAACGCTTGCCCGATGTTTGTGCCTCTTGTTGAGAATGGCTACATATCTGGTCAAATAGCAGAATATTTTGTGAAAGAATATCTCACTCCGATAAAAAAGGAAAATGTTGACACGCTTATTTTGGGTTGTACTCATTACCCTATACTCAAAGATGTAATCGCTGATTTTATGGGAGAAACAGTTAAATTAATCTCTCCTGGTGAGGAAGCCGCTAAATATGCAAGTATTGCTTTGCTTAGCGAAAATCTTTTGAATGAGAAAAATGAACAAGGCATAAACTCTTATTATGTCAGCGATAGTCCCGAAAGTTTTGAGCAAAACGCTGCCCGTTTTCTTGGCGGTAGCATAAACGGAGAAGTAAAATTAGCAAGTGTCGGTGTCGGATAGTTTAAAGTTAATAGTTAATAGTTAATAGTTATGTGTCGGAGAGTTTATAGTTGATAGTTAAAAATGTAAAGTTATTGAGTGACGCTTCGCGTCACGTTTACGCGAGACGCTTAATTATATGATTATTTTAACTCCGCGTTTAGTAGTTTACAAAAAAGTACACTGGTTGCAAATAAGTAAGGAGAAAAAAGTCGCAGAGGCGTCGGAGAGTTTATAGTTGATAGTTAAAAATGTAAAGTTATTGAGTGACGCTTCGCGTCACGTTTACGCGAGACTCTTAATTATATGATTATTTTAACTCCGCGTTTAGTAGTTTACAAAAAAGTACACTGGTTGCAAATAAGTAAGGAGAAAAAAGTCGCAAAGGTTCATAGAAATTGCAATGATTAAAAGTTGCAAGGGTAAGCGTTTCCCGACTATGCGTAAACGCTACGTCAAGGCTCTGATTCTGCTACCAGCAGGAGCCTTCCCAAAATAAAAGAGTTGCAAAGGGAAGTGTTGTAGTTCAGACTAAAAAAAGGAGAAAAAAAGTCGCAGAGGTAAATTAAGAGTGCAATGATTAAAAGTTGCAAGGGCAAGCGTTGCGGCTCAAAGGGAAAAGATGGATAAAAATGTTCTGATAGATATAAGTACACGAACAACTGATACGGACGGCATAAGCGAATTTGAAATGAGCATAGTTGGTAAGTATCAAAAGAAGAATAATGATTATATTATCGAATATATAGAACAAGGAATGGATAGCACAAAAACAACAATAACCTTCGGTAAGGGGGTTAATATTCTGCGTCAAGGAGCATATTTTTCTAACATACGTATTGAACGCGGAAAACGCTGGCAAAGCCTTTATCATACGCCATATGGTGAAGCAACAGTCGCGACTACTGCTGATGAAATCGACTATAAACTTGACGATGACGGCGGTAAAGCAACCTTAAAATATGCTTTGGATATTGATGGGCAACTCGCGTCATTCTATGAAATGGACATAAACGTGGCACCTGTCGGATAGTTTATAGTTGATAGTGTAAAGTTTATAGTATGTATTACTAAGTAAACTACTAAAATGCGACAGTAAACTAACCGACGCTGGTTGCAATGATTTATACCAAAGTCAGTAAGGTCGCAAACAAATTAAGAGAAAAGAAGAGCAGTCGAAATAAAGATGTCACAAAACAATGTGAGGACTAAAAAAAATGAATTATATTGAAATTGCGAAAGAGCAATTAAAAAATTTGCTTGAAAATAAATTTAAAGAGGAGTTTGATATTGTTAATCCTGAGTTTACAATAGAAATTCCTGCTGATAGGGAGAATGGTGATTTTGCGACGAATATTGCTTTGGTTAGTGCAAAGATTTTAAGACAGTCGCCTAAGATTATTGCTGAAAAATTAATTGAAAATATTTCTCTTCAAGACACATATTTTGATAGTGTTAAAATCGGTGGTGCGGGATTTATTAATTTTTATATTTCTATTAATTGGTATGCTGATGTATTAAAAAATATTGCAAAAGAGAAATCAAATTTTGGCAGGACAAGACTTGGCTGGAAAGAAAACTCTCAAAAACGCATATTAGTTGAATTTGTTTCGGCAAACCCAACTGGACCTATGCATATCGGAAATGCTCGTGGAGGTGCAATTGGTGACTGTTTGTCATCTGTGCTTGAATGGGCTGGATATTATGTTGAACGAGAATTTTATATCAATGATGCTGGTAACCAAATAGAAAAATTTGCAGTTTCTCTTGAAGCAAGATATTTGCAAATTTATGATAAGTCGGTAGAAATCCCTGAGGACGCTTATCAAGGTGCGGATATTATTGAACATGCTGAAAATTTTGCTAAAATTCACGCGGACAAGTTTGTGAATGCGGAAAGTATTGTGAGAAAAAACGCACTTGTGGAGTATGCTCTTCCGCTTAACATTAATGCTCTTGAGAGTGATTTGAAAAAATACAGAATTGAATATGACACTTGGTTCAGGGAAAGTACTTTGCATAATAATGGTGCGGCTTTGGATATAGTAAAACAATTGACAGACAAAGGCTATACCTATGAGCAAGACGGTGCGGTTTGGTTCAAAGCGAGCGAATTTGGCTCCGATAAAGATTATGTGCTTGTGCGTGCAAATGGTATACCGACTTATGTTGTTGCGGATATTGCATATCATTATGATAAAATTGTCACACGTAATTTTGACAAGGCGATTAATATTTGGGGTGCAGATCACCATGGATATATCCCTCGTCTGAAAGCAGCACTAACCGCCCTTGGTGTTGACAGCGATAAATTAGACGTAGTTTTAATGCAAATGGTAAGACTTATTCGCAATGGCGAAACCGCTAAACTTTCAAAGCGTTCAGGGAAAGCGATTACTCTTGTAACTTTGCTTGATGATATTCCAATTGACGCGGCAAGATTTTTCTTTAACTTGCGCGAACCCAATTCACAATTTGAATTTGACCTTGATTTGGCGATTGAACAGTCAGCTTCTAACCCTGTTTTTTATGTTCAATATGCTCATGCAAGGATTTGCAGTCTTTTAAAATTACTTGAAATAGACAAATATTCACCGAACTATGACAATTTAACTTTACTTTGTGAAACGCAAGAAACCGCTTTAATACAACAACTCGCAAAATTGCCAGAAGAAATTGAAATCGCCGCAAAACTATATGCACCATCAAAAATCACTAAATATGCTCTTGACACAGCTGCTTTGTTTCATAAGTTTTATGATAGTTGTTCTATCAGAAACGCGGAAAATGACCAGATTAAAGGTGCAAGACTTGCCCTTTGTGAGAGTACAAAAATCGTTTTGGAAAATACACTTTCTATTTTAAAAGTAGACGCTCCCGATAAAATGTAGTCAGGCAGGCAATGTCTGCATATATTTTCGCGACAGGCAACGCCTGCCTGCACATAACATGTGTCCGTGATATTTCGCGACAGGCAACACCTGTCTGCACATAACATGTGTCCGTGATATTTCGCGTCATAGTTTAACTGTATTGTTAATTTAATTTCGTGTTTTAGACTTTTATAAAAATTTCTATTAACTTGCAAAACGCGACCGAGAACAAGCGATTAAGTTATTCTTCCCCGCGTAAACGTCGGCGTCAGCCGACACAATAACTATTAACTATACACTATTAACTATTACCTGTCGCCGAAGGCGACACCATATCTATTAACTGTCGCCGAAGGCGACAATACTTCCTAGCTCAAAATACTTTCTAAAAGTTTGAAAAAAGCTTTTTTATATGTAAAAACCTCTATGCTGTTTTTGGTTATCAAGGGTGTTTCATATAAAAGCGTGTCATTAATGTAAAACGCAACTATACCGATTTTTTGCCCCTTTTTAACAGGGGCATTTATATATTCTGGCAAAAATATTTCGGTTGTGATTTCATCGGCGTTTCCGCGTGAAACAAGCAGACTTTGTAGTTCCAAAGGTTCAATTTCAACCGCTGTTTCAATACCTTTTTTCACCTTAACTGGCTTTAAAAATTCAGATGAAAAATATGGGTTCATAACTGTATAGTTTGCAAAACCTGAGTTAATTAATTCTTTTCCGCGTGAAAATCTTTCGTCTTTGTCTGTATTCAAAACAACCGCGATATAAGTCTTGCTGTCACGTTCTGCCGAGAGTACAAGGTTAAATGTGTCCCCTGCTCTGCCCGCTTTTAGACCTGTAATTCCGCTGAAAGATTTTACAAGAGTATTTTCGTTAACTATTTCGGTGCGACTAGTACTTTTTTGAAATTCAATTGCTCGCTGGTTTGTTGACGGTTCTGTTAATAGTTCTGCCTGCGTTTTCGGTATTTCTGATTTAGCATTAGTGGACTGTTTAGTATCATCTCTAATAAAATCCCGCCAAGTTGTCATAAACGGCGTTAAAATTTTATGTTTTACTAATTCACGTGAAAGCAAACCAATGTCGATTGCAGTTGAAATATTTCCGCTGTCAAGCCCTGTGCAGTCTGTGAAAATAGTATTTTTCATATTTAACTCAGCAGCACGAGTATTCATTAAGTCTAAAAATTTTTGTTGATTACCGCCGATATTTTCGGCAAGTGCTGCTGTTGCGTCGTTAGCATTGCCTATAATCGATGCTTTGAGCAAGTCTTTAACAGACATTTGTTCACCTGCAGCGAGCCAAATACTTGCACCTTTCATACCAAAAACATTACTCGAAGCGGTCACAAGAGTATCAAGTGTAATTTTGCCGTTTTCGATATTTTCTGCAACAATTAACTGTGTCATAAGTTTTGTTAAAGTACCGATTGGCATAACCATATCAGAATTTTTCTCAACTAAAAACTTACCTGTTTCAGCCTCTAACAACACATAGCAGGCATCATCAGATTGAGCGTTATTTTGTACATCTGCATATGCACCTATATTAAACATCAGCAATATAATAATTGCAACGATTTTTTTCATATTTTGGTTTGAGCCACAACGTTTGCCTTTGCAACTAAATATCATTGCATCTTCTATAAGCCTTTGCGACTCTTTTAGTTTGAGCCGCAATGCTTGCCTCTGCAACTTTTAATCATTGCCCTTTTATGGAACCCTTGCGACTTTTTTCTCCTTTTTATTTTGAGCCACAATCTTGCCCTTTGCAACTTCTTTTTTTAGTCTGAGCCGCAACACTTACCTTTGCAACTTTTAATCATTGCCCTTTTATGGAACCCTTGCGACTTTTTTATTTTGACCGATTACGACAAATGTATTTTTATGTAGAACTATAAAAACGCGACAGTAAACTATCAACTGAGTTAAACTCCCCCGCGAAACGTCACGGACACACGTTATGTGCCAGCGGGGGTTCCCCGCGCTATAAACTTTACACTTTTAACTTTCAACTATCTGATGTCTCTGCAACTTTTTTAGCATAAATGATTTGCGGCCAATGGTTTCATTGTGAAACTGCTAAACGCGGAATTAAAATAACCACACAGTCAAACTATATCGCGAAACGTCACGGACACATGTTATGTGCCAGCGGGGGTTCCCCGCGCTATAAACTTTACACTTTTAACTTTCAACTATCTGATGTCTCTGCAACTTTTTTAGCATAAATGATTTGCGACCAATGGTTTCATTGTGAAACCGCTAAACGCGACAGTAAACTAATCATACAATAAAACTCCCCCGCGAAAACGTCGGCGTCAGCCGACACAATAACTTTTAACTATCAACTATAAACTCTCCAACACCACTAAAAAAATTTTATCTTGTACAATTATATGGGAACAAAAATCGGAGTATGAATATATAAATCGGATATAATAATTAAGAAGTAAATATTAAGGAGGAAAAGTGCAAAAGTGATTAAAAATTTTAAATTAATTTACCAAATTAAGCTGTAAATATAGACTCTATTGCACAAAGTAAAAATGAATATTACAAAAGAGGAATATAAAAAACTCGTCGAGGATTCAAATCCCAAAAGCAAAATTTTTATTAATGCTTTGATAGCGTTTTTAATCGGAGGCGGTATTTGTGCTTCCGGAGAAGTTTTGGCGGAAATTTTTAAGAAATTTTTCGATACAAGTACAAGTTTTGCTTATGCATCAATGACATTAATTGTCATTAGTGCATTATTAACAGGGTTGAATATTTACCCGAAAATCGCAAAACATGGAGGAGCAGGCACATTAGTACCTGTAACAGGATTTTCAAACGCGATTACTTCTTCGGCTCTTGAAGCAAAAACAGAGGGATTAGTTTTTGGAGTTGGTGCAAAAATTTTCACAATTGCTGGTCCAGTTTTGCTTTACGGAATAGTTGCCGCAACAATTTACGGATTTTGCTATTATCTATTCTAAAAATTACCATTAATAAAACCCCTCCCCCAGTAAATAATACTATCACAGTAAGAAATTACTGTGAAAAAAGTGCAAGGGTAATTACTGTGAATTAGGTAATTGGTAAAGTTTAAAAAAAATTGCAGTATCCTTATGTACTCAAAATAAATAAACAAAAGGAGAATAAAAATGCCTAAAACTACTTCAAATTCAAAAGAATCTATGGAACAAATTAAAAATCAAGCTGCAAGCGAAGTTGGTGTAAACCTTAAAGATGGAGCTAATTTGAGTGCTCGTGAAGCTGGCTCAGTTGGCGGTCAGATGGTTAAGAAAATGGTTGACGCTTATAAAAATCAATAATTTCCTATACTAAAAAAAACCGCTCTTTTTGAGCGGTTTTTTTGTGAAAATTATTTGATTTTATATTTGCCACCTGCAATTTTATTAAAATATATTTGCCCACTAACCTATTATTTAATATAATTTGTTTTGGTGTGAGGTTGGGCTCACCCCGCCCACTACTCTGTTTTTTAGCGTAGAAAACAAACAATTTTATTAGGTTAATGGATATATTTTGATAAAATCACAAGCCAAAAGTGTTTTTTACGAAAAATGCTTGACTTTTTTTCGTTTTAACATATAATAGACTTGTTCTGAAAACTTATAATTATTTGTGTTGTTACCCTTTGGACTATAACATAGGGCAACGGGATTGCGGGTATACAGCTACTATCACCTTATTCACAAAAACTATAAAAAATAAGTTTTAGAACAAGTCTAACATAAGAAAAGTAATGAGGTAAAAAAATATGAATGAAGAGAAAAAAACATACTACCCCGTTGCAGTTGCTATTTTACTTTTAGTTGCTACCTCAATTTATATTTACGCAAAAGCGATTGGAAATAAAAAATACAACCGCAAATGGGAAGAGTATGATGAATGTGGTATATTCTAGGGCGAGCGGGGAACCACCGCTGCTTTTTCGCGACATAGTTTAGCGGGTAGCACCTGCATGCTCTTTCGCGACATAGTTTAGCGGGTAGCACCCGCATGCTCTTTCGCGACATAGTTTAGCGGGTAGCACCCGCATGCTCTTTCGCGTCATAGTTTAACTTCACAGTTAGATAATTCACGCGGGCAAATAGTTTTTTATAACAACAAAAAAAACCACCTTTATGGGTGGTTTTTTATTGTTAATTATTGATAGTTACAAAAGGTCTGTGGTTGCAATCGCTCACACCAAAGCCAGTAAGGTCGCAATCGTTTAAAATAGCGTTGGAGCAGTTTAGAAGTGCAATTTTTGAAAAACAATGTGAGGGATAAAAAAACAAATCGTTTAAAATAGCGGTGGAGCAGTTAGAAGTCAATTTCTGAAAAACAATGTGAGGGATAAAAAAACAAATCGTTTAAAATAGCGATGGATGAGTAAGAATAAATCTACCCAAAAGAGTGTTTATGGGCAAGAAAGAGTAAAAAACTTACTTTTCGGGAACAATAACCGAATAGTTACCATCGTTACGTTTGTAAACAACATTTATATAACTATTATCTGGGTTCTTAAACACGAAGAAGCTGTGACCAAGCATATTCATTTGTAAAATAGCTTCTTCAACTGTCATAGGCAGAATTTCGATAGTTTTAGTTCTGATAACATTGTATTCGGATTGTTCGTCAATTTCGTCCTCAAAAGGTTCAGAGAACGCAGTATCTTTAACATATTGATTAAGAAGTTTCGTCTTATTTTTGCGAATTTGACGTATGATTTTATCAACAGCGGTTAAAAGTGCTTCTTTTTTATTCTCAGAAGCTTGCTCAGATTTAAACAACAAATTTTTATGTGTCACAATTAACTCAACAGTGACTTTATTTGGGTTTTCGCGGAGAGTGATTTTAGCAGTAGCACTTTCGTCAAAAAATCTTTCGAGTTTTTTGATTGCTTTTGTTTCGGCAAAATCTTTAAATTCGTCCGTAACACTAATCTTTGGAGAAACAATAGTTAATTTCATAGTTTTAACTCCTAAATTTTAAATTTATATTTTAATTAACTTCTTGGCTTAATGCCAGAGACGGTTACAGAAATATAAACTCCTGCTCAAATCGTTTTTGAAGTTAATTAACAGCGATTAGACAAATTATACAGTATAGAGACAAACATTGCAAGTTTTTTTTGAAAATTATTCTCTTTCTTTGTGATAAGCCTTGATATTATTGTTTGTATAGAGAACAAAAGCGACAATAACATCGACCAAACCTTCTAATAGATAAAGACTTCCCAATCCAATAAAATTTCTGATATTTGGCAAGAAGAATGAAATAACCTGAGTAACTAAATATACTCCAATGACATATCTGCCCCAACTTGGTGCAAATAATAAAGCAATTCCAAAAACGACAGCAACGAGAATATTAACAAATATTCTCAACAAATCACCGCCACCGATGATAGAAATAACAGAATTTAATAATTCTTTTGCGATTAACCATACTGCTATAATAATAAGCAGATTTTTACCTTTTTCAGCCATATTATCACCTAACTATTTTAATTTTAGTTTTAATAAAATAAATTACGGTAGACGAAGTTTTAGCGGGTATACGCCCTGCATCCTTTCTACTATACTTGTAAAAAAATTAAACAAATTATCAGAGGTTTAATAATATCTACATTCAAAATTTGAAAATTATTCTTCGTCTTTATTTTCTTCATTTTCGTTTTTCTTATTAAACTTGTTGTCATAGTAAGCCTTGATGTTTTTGTTTGTAAAAAGGTTAACAGCGATGATAAAGTTTATTATTGCGTCTAAAATGTTGAAACCAAATCCCAATAAAATCAAATTACCAAGAAAATAAATCATAAGAAGTACTGCTAGGACATATCTAATGCGATGGTCAGGAATAATGAATAAGCCTAACACAAAATAAATCGTACGTGAAAACGAACTAAAAGCTATATAAACGGATTCGCCATCTATTAATAAAAGAATAAAATTTAATATGCCACCTAATAATAACCATGCTGCTATAATAATAAGCAGTTTTTTACCTTTTTCAGCCATGTTAGTCACCTAATTCATCTTGTCTTTGTCTTTTTTCTTAAATTTATTTTTATAGTAAGTTTCTATGTCTTTCCTTCTCTTGTTTCTATGACTTTCACAATAAGCCTTTATATCTTTGTTGAAAAAAAGGAGAACAGTAGCGGCAATATCAATGACTGTCATTAAATAATACCAAGTGTTTGGAAGCATAAAGAAATTTCCAAGAGTAGATAATACTAAACAAATCCCAACAAGGTATCTCAAATTAATGTCATTGTTTTTTGATAAACCAATCGCGAGAAGAATAAAGATAACAGAAAGCCTAACACGATAATGCCCGTAAGATTCAATACTATTGAAAATATATATTATTGTTTTTAAATACAAATAAAATTGAATAAAAAACAAGTATTTTTTACCTTTTTCGACCATATTATCCGCCTAAAACTGTATTTAAATCAAGGATTTCTCCGTCAGACCAAAGTCTTTCAAGTTTATAAAATTCTCTTGTATCTTTGTTGAATACATGCACGATAATATCGCCGTAATCAAGCACAATCCATTCTTTTGTGTCATATCCCTCTGTGTGGTGAGGTTTTATTTCGCCTAATTTGAACTCAACATAATCGGCAAGACTTCTTGCTTGCGTTGTGCTGTTACCAGTTGCGATTATAAAATAATCAGCAATAACAGTTAAATCATTAACTCTTATAATTTGAATATTTTCTGCTTTTTTTTCGTCAAGAGTTTTTGCTATCAGTTTGATTTTTTCATCAATTGTCATTTTTTTACCTCGTTTTTGATTTGTTTTTTAACTTAGAACTTAGTGCTTAAAATTCAGAAGCGGTGCGACATTTTTTTGGTGGCAATAGACTTTACTGAATTTTCCACTTGACATATAGATGTGGGGGTTCTCGCCGTCGGCGAGGGGCGTGCAAATGCACGCTTGGAATTGCGTATGAAACAAGGTTTCAAACGAACTTTGCACGGCGTATAGCCGTGTTTGAAATTTGCAAGCAAATTTCAAGGGAATCTGTCATAGAAATAACAGAGTTTATTATAAATGCCAGTCATCTTTTAAAATCTATTAATTTTAACAGTATAGTATAAATATTACAACGGGGGTTGCTCTCTCTGCCCGCTTATTGGGGGGTATACCCCGCACCTCCTTACTTGCAAAAACAATAAAAAACAAGTTTTGGAACAGGTCTATTTATTACATTATTACAATTTGAGTTGCACAACGTTTTCTTTGGATAGCATAATTTTGATTAAAATCAATAGAAATAACAGGTTTTTTATCAACTAAAAAAATCTATTTAATCACAACAGAAGTATCTTTTTCTATATCCGCAAAACTAATGCCGTCTTCGGAAAATGAATAATGCACTTGATAATTTTCGGAAGTTACAATCTCGAATATATTCAGATAGTTCGCGGGAACAGGTGCGGAAGATGCCCTAAAATACATATTCAGCAATTTTGCGGTATCGTTTTTATGAATTGAATATACGCTGTAATTGTAGTAATTTGTATTTGAAAACGCTTCGTTTTTTTCCCAAACCGCTTCACCAGGTAAAGTGAAAACTCTTACATTATCCATATCAATACTCATAAATGTTTTTGCAAGTTTTAGTAATTCTTCTGTGACCATATCGGTTTTGAAATAGCCTAAAACATTCGGTATGACTTTAATAACTTCTGTTATGCCGATATTTTTTGCTTTTTGCATGCAAGCAGCAAGAAAAACTTGTTGCATTTTTTGTCGTCCCAAATCAGCGTCAGTATATGATTTTCGGTGGCGAACAAGCCATTCTGCTGTGTGTCCGTCAAGAATTTGTTTACCCGCTTTTATCTCGGGATACCACCCCTCACCAGGAATTCTACGCGGAACATCAACTTCAATACCGCCGATAGCGTCAATCGCACTCGCAAATTTATTCAAACTAATTGACATATAATGTGTGACAGGCAATTGAAAATCATCATTAATTTCGTCAATTAAACTTTGCATTTTACCAGTTTGCCCGTAAGCAGCATTAATTTTACCCGTTTCCCAAGTTCCGACATAAGTGTCGCGAGGTATTTGCAAAACATTAACAGTTTTCTTTTCTGTGTTAAGGCTCACAAGCATGATAACATCAGTTAAAACATTGCTTTCGTCAAAACCAACACACAATATATTAACTACTTTTTCAGCAATAATACCGCTTTCACTATCATCAACAACGACTGTTGTAACAGAAGGTTTATAATCAAAATCAGAATTTTCTTGTGTCACAGTTGTTGTAACTACGAGCAAATTATTATCAAATTTCTCACCGCCGAAGATATTTGTTTGCAATAAAATTTGATAGCCAACATAGAGAAAACACCCAATTCCAAGCAGGATAACTAGGGCGATAATCAATTTATCACGTTTTAATAATTTTCTACGTTTTTTTCCCATTATTGATATTTTCTCCGAATAGTGAAAGATGTAGTTAAGAGTGAATAAAATGAAATTAATAGATTTTAAAGAGTGATTAGCATGAATAGTGAATAAGTAATAGGTAATGTATAAGTTTGAAATAAAACCGTTTTTGTTTATAACTTTATAAATTTTCTATGCTTTTTTATTATAAAAATTTTCTCCGAATAGTGACAGATAGTAATTATAGCTCGCAAAAGTATAGTTTGAAATAAAACCGTTTTTGTTTATAACTTTATTAAGAGAGTATTTGATGCACTCAAACATTGTTATTTTTAAGTCTTGATAAGCCATTTTACGCAATTTATCCACGCCGTCAAAAGTTCTGTCCTCTGAAATCATATCGGCAATATAGACAATTTCTTCAAGTAATGACATCCCTGCCCTGCCAACGGTATGAAAGCGGATAGCATTGATAATTTCGCTGTCAGAAATATGTAGATTATCTCGAACAAATGAAGCACCCGCAATTCCGTGCCAAAGACTTTTTGCGTTTATTTCAGTCTTGTCCATGTTTAAGTTGGCAGAAAAAGCAAGATTTTTTAATTCATTACTCGGAAGTTCTTTGCAACAATCGTGCATAAGTCCCGCAAAATATGCTTTTTCAGTATCTATATTGTTTGCTCCATAATTTTCAGCAAGTTTTTTAGCTTCTGCCGCGACATTGAGTGAATGTTGAAAACGTTTTCTAGTAAGTCTGCCTTCTAAAAATGTTTGTAATTCTTTCAAATCATAATTCACTATATTTGCCACTATGTTTTGCCCTCCATATATTTGCTGATGTTGCACTATGATTAACTCTCACCGAAAAGCTTATTGACAACACAATATTCTACTACTTTCAAAGGTAAAAAGCAATGATATTTTGTTGACATTCTTATTAAAGTTGAGGAAATGTCCAAAACTTCCGTATTAAGCACTATAATTCGGTCATTTTTGCACTTTTTTTCTATTATTGGTATATCCGAAATACTACGTGGTATTACAATTAAATTACAAATTTTCAATATATCTTCATAACGAAACCATTTATGCAAGTTTAAAAAATTGTCACTGCCGATTATTAAATATAGTTCAGCATTTGTGTTAATTTTTTCAAAATATTCCAAAGTATCGATAGTATAGCTAACACCTTGACGTTTTATTTCAATATCCGAAACTTCGGCAAATGGCAAGTTTTCGGTTGCGAGTTTGCACATATTAAGTCTGTGTTCCGCCGAAACATATTCTTTCGTGTTTTTAAGCGGTGAAATATATGCGGGGACAACGTAGACCTTATCAAGCCCACAGAGTTCTTTTGCGGACTTGATTACGTGTATATGGCCGTTGTGGATAGGGTTAAAACTACCGCCGAATATGCCGATTTGAAGGCAATGCTCGCCTTTGTTTTTGGCAACTTCAACTTGTTGTGAGATTTCAAGGTCTTTTGTTAGCGGACAATTTTCTTTGGCATTTTGATAGTCAACAGAAACTCTTTTGTAGCCTGTGTCCTGAGCAACCATAATTTCCTGTGTGTTTTCAAGAGATTTCGCAATTTCTTCTGTCTCTCTAAATTTCATTGCTAATCACAGGATTTTCGGGATTGACTTTATATAAAACAATTTTATGCCCGATAACTTGTACAACTTCACAATCATTTTTAATTGCCAAATCATTGGCAATAGTTTTAATATCAAAATCACAATTTTCGAGAACAGAAATTTTAACAATTTCACGTTTTTTCAGTGCATTTAATACGCCCACTGCCAAGTCATGCGTTACGCCCTCTTTTCCGACTTGAAAAATAGGTTTTACATTTACAGCAATTGCCCTCAGTTTTGCACGTTCTTTACTATTCAAAATGTGGAACCTCCAAAAATAATCCCTTGGCAACTATATCATCTAAAATTTTTGCCATTTGTAATAATGCCGCTCCACGATGGCTGCAATTGTTTTTTTCTTCCTGTGAAATTTCGGCAAAAGATTTCCCGTTACGAATAAAAATCGGGTCATATCCAAAGCCGTTTTTTCCGATTAATTCAGTGCCGATTTCGCCATCTATTCTCGCAGTTAAGCCAAAATTGACTTGTTGGCAGTAAAACGCAACAGCACAGGCAAATGATGCCTTTCTGTTTTCGATGCCTTTCATTTCTTCTAAGATTTTCAGACATCTGTCATTGTCTGTTCCTTCGCAATATCTCGCGGATAATACGCCAGGTCTACCGCCTAACGCTTCGACTTCGAGCCCGCTGTCATCAGCAAAAACACAAGCCTGCGGTATAATACTAAGCAACGCTTTTGCTTTGATTAAAGCGTTATCTGAAAAAGTTTCACCGATTTCCACTGGTTCAAATCTCGTGATTTCAATTTCGCTCAGCGATTTAACATTATATCCTAATGGTTCTAAGAAATGTTTTGCTTCTGCAAGTTTACCTTTATTATTTGTTGCAAAAATTAGTTCTCTCATTCTTTTCTTTTTTAGTCCTCTCATTGTTTTGTGACATCTTTATTCTGACTGCTCTTCTTTTATTTTAAAACATTTGCGACTTTACTGGCTTTGGCGTAAATCATTGCAACCAAAGTATTTTTATTCTGACAGTCTACCTTTATTTTTACCGAATTACGCCTTATATTTGCTTTGATGTAACTCATTGCAACCAAAGTATTTTTTGTTCCAAACAAAACCACGAGTTGAATTTTATCAATTATACTTCACTTTACATAAAATAATTTTAAATTCACACAGAAAAAAACTATTTTTCTTCTTCTTTTTCAAATATTGCTCGAACAAAATCAGTACTGTCAAACGGTTGTAAATCATCAATTTTTTCGCCAACACCAATCAGTTTCACAGGAATATCTAACTCGTTTTTAATTGAAACGATTATTCCGCCTTTTGCGGTACCATCAAGTTTTGTTAGCACTATACCAGTAATATCAGCAGTTTCTTTGAAAAGTCTTGCTTGATTAACGGCATTTTGACCAGTTGTAGCGTCAAGCACAAGCAGAGTTTCCCTTGTGAAAGCAATTCCCTCACATTGACGGTCAATTATGCGATTAATTTTTGCTAATTCTTCCATGAGATTTTTTTTGTTATGCAACCGCCCAGCAGTGTCACAAATTAAAACATCATATTTTTTTGACTTTGCAATCGCGACAGCGTCATAAACAACAGATGCGGGGTCGCTACCCTCTGTGTGCTTAACTATTTCAACATCTGCACGCTTTGTCCAAACTTCAAGTTGGCCAATCGCGGCGGCACGGAATGTATCAGCAGCAGCGACAATGACTTTTTTACCTTGGGATTTTAATTGTGCAGAAAGCTTGCCGATTGTAGTGGTTTTTCCCGCACCGTTAACACCAATTACCAAAATTACACAAAGTCCGCCACTTTCGTCACCAAAATTTAACGCAATGTCTGTTCCAAGCATTTCTGCGATTATTTCACGCAAAAGGTCAAAAATTTCTGAGGGGTCTGTAACACCTCTCTCTTTGATTTTTTTACGCAGGTGTTCACAAATTTGGGCAGATGTTTCAACACCCATATCCGCCGCAATCATTGCTTCTTCGAGTTCTTCAAACAACTCCTCATCAATTTTTGTGAAAGAGTTGATTATTAATTGAAAACGGTTGCTCATTGCGTCTTTTGTTTTACGTAAACCGTCTCTTATTTTTGAAAATAATCCCATTTCTACCTCTAATCTCCTATTTTTACTTATTTATTATAACCTTTTAAGTCTGTTTGTCAAATTATTTCGAGAAATTACTTGACATACATGATATATGGTAGTAAAATACAAGACGAAACATTTATAGTGGGTTTCCATAAAATATATAATTAAAAAATGTATGTATGTAGGCCGCATAAAAACTTTTTTCACTTTGGCTTTTTTTGTGCCATGACACTTAATATACTTCCTGAACTTCTTAAAGTCACACAAAAGAAACAAAGTTTATTATAGATTGCAATTTAAGTAAATTCTGAGAAACCAGCTTAATCAACATTATTTATATCAGTTTTATAAAAATTGCAAAATATATTCAAATCTAAATCGAAAATTTTCTGAACAGGTGGGCTAGTGGGCTAATTTAGTTAGTGGGGCTAATTTAGTTAAACAGGTGGGCTAATTTAGTTAAACAGGTGGGCTAATTTAGTTAAACAGGTGGGCTTATTTAGTTAAATAGGTGGGCTTATTTAGGTTGGGTCGGACTAGTTAGTTCATAGTGGTGACTTTGAGTTGCTGTGTGACTTTTAGTTATTGTACAACTTTGGTTAAAGTATGACTTCCCGTCCAAAAATATAACTTTTTTAGTTTTTTTCTGTTGTTCTTGAAATTTGATTTAGGATTTTTGCGTATATATTATTCTTTTCTATGTTATGGCTGAGTTATGTTAATATTAAGCAGGCGTAATATGTGAATTATTTTACTGTTTTACCCAATGAAAACTGTGTGGCGGATAGTTGTATTTATAAATTAAGCACATGATTTATGCATGCGTTAAACACATAGCGATATTGGCAATAACAAGTAAAAAGTCCGGTATAGAATACAAATAATAGCAAAAAACAGTTTTTGTGCAGTTTATTTTATATACTCCAAACAGGAGGATATAGAGAAAGTGAAAGATATAATCGAAATAGTTGTTTCAGTAATTATTTCCGCAGGAGTTGCCGCAATAGTTTGCAGTCAACTTTTTACCAGAAAAGGCTATGACAAAGGTTACGACAAGGGTTTTGGAAACGGTGTTGAGGAGCGTAAATTACACGCCGAAGCGTTAATTGGTTCCGCTGAAAAAGAAGCGGAAAGAATTATTGAAGATGCTAGAAAAGTGGTTACTGACGCGGAAAAAGATGCTCAAAGTGCGAAAAGATTAGCAATTGTTGAGGCAAAAGACGAAATTCACAAACAACGCACAGAAGCTGACCGTGAAGTAAAAGAACGTCGCAGAGAAGTTACCAATCAAGAACGCAGAATACAGCAAAAAGAAGAACAAATTGACAAAAAAATTGATAATATTGAGAAAAAAGAAGAAAATCTTCAAAACAAACTAAAAGACGCAGATAATAAATTGAAAGAAGCAGAGGACGTTAAACGTGCTCAGCTTGGTATGCTTGAAAAAATATCTGAATTTTCAAAAGAACAAGCAAGAGACTACATAATAAAGTCTCTTGAAACTGAACTTGACCATGAAAAAGCAGTTAAATTAATGCAATTTGAACAGCAATATAAAGATGATGCAGACGAAAAAGCAAAGAATTTAATTTCACTAGCAATCGCAAAATGTGCTTCTGACCATGTTACCGAGGCGACCGTTTCGGTTGTTGCACTCCCTTCTGATGAGATGAAAGGGCGTATTATCGGACGTGAGGGACGTAATATTCGTACCCTTGAAAGCTTAACTGGCGTTGACTTGATTATTGACGATACGCCCGAGGCAATTACCGTTTCCTGTTTTGACCAAGTACGCCGTGAGGTTGCAAGACTTGCTCTTGAAAAACTCATTCAAGACGGACGTATTCACCCATCACGCATTGAAGAAATGGTTGATAAAGCCCGCCGCGAAGTTGAACAGCGTATTCGTCAAGAGGGTGAACGTGCGATTATGGAAACAAATGTTCGCGGAGTGAACCACGAATTGATTAAACTTTTGGGTCGTTTGACTTTCAGAACAAGCTATCGTCAAAATGTTTTGAACCATTCTATTGAAACCGCAATGCTCGCTGGTGTTATGGCTGCCGAAATGAAAGTTGACCAGAACGTTGCGAGACGTGCTGGGCTTTTGCACGACATTGGTAAGGCTTTAACAGCCGAAATCGAGGGCTCTCACGTTAACCTCGGAGTTGAGGTTTGCAAAAAATATCGTGAAAATCCTGATATTATCCATGCTATTGAGGCTCACCATGGTGATGTTGAGGCTCGTACTCCGATTGCTTGCATTGTTCAAGCTGCTGACGCAATTTCTGCGGCACGTCCAGGGGCACGTTCTGAAAATTACGAAAACTATATTAAACGTTTGCAAAAACTCGAAGAAATTGCTTGTTCGTTTGACGGTATCGAACGCTCGTTTGCTATTCAAGCGGGACGGGAAATTCGAGTTATGGTTATGCCTGAAAAAATTACCGATGATAAAATGCGTATTCTTGCACGTGAAATGGCAAATCGAATTGAGAAAGATATGGAATATCCAGGTCAAGTGCGTGTCCAACTCATACGTGAATCACGTGTATCTGAAACAGCAAAATAGTGGGTAGCAGGGAGCATTCGCATGCACATAACGTGTGGACATTTTGCGTTATAGTTTAAAATATTATTAGTTTACTGTCGCGTTTTGCAGTTTTATAATGAAATCGATGGTTGCAAATTATTTAAGAGAAAAAAGCTGTAGTGGCTGGTGAAAGTTGTAATGATTAAAAGTTGCAAGGGCAAGCGTTTCTCGACTATGCGTAAACGCTATGTCAAGGCTCTGATTCTGCTATCAGCAGGAGCCTTACCAAAATAAAAAATGCAAGTTAGTAAAACTAAAAAAGTTGCAATGGCAAATTATAAAGTGTAAGTGCCAAAAGGTCGCAGAGGTATTATAGAGTGCCTAAAATAAAAAAAGTGCCCAAAACAAAAAAAGTGTCCAAAACAAAAAAAGAAAAAGAACTTTTTATTAATTATGATGATGAACGTGCCAAGAAGACGATTTTTGGCACAACAGAGAAGTCTAATTTTATTCTTAATATGCGGATAGAGCAGGTTGATAAATTAGCTTTTGGTATTATTTCACTTGCGATTATTCTTTCGGCAATTGGCACATTTTTGACTGAGTTTTTTAGGGAAATCAACGAGTTACCAATGATGTGTTTTGCTGTTGCAGGTGTGGCGGCAATGGTTTTTGCTTTGGTTGTTTATCAAAAAAGATTATATTCTAAGTCAATTTTGTTGCCTACTATTGTTTATGCTGTTTTGTTTTTGTTGGCTATTGTTTCCGCTGTTTTGTCAACTGATATTGCGGAGGCAGTCAAGCAATTTTGGAATTATTTTCTTTATCGTGACAGAACATTTTTATCTAATAATATCAATATTGCTTTGAAAGGTTTTCCTGGTCGCGGTGAGGGTTTGTTCACGCTGTTTTGCTATATTTGCTTTTACCTTATCGCTGTTCGGCTTTCGCAGTCGCGACAATATATCCAAAAACTTTTTGATGTATTTGTGTTTTTAGGCTGTTTACAATGCTTTTTTGCGTTATTTCAAATTATTCCTCCCATTGCGAAATTTTTTGATTTTACTTATAATAATTTATTTTCGATTACTAAACTTGATGTTTTTTTGCCTAATGGTGCATCTGCAAGTCCAATAATATTTGCCAATTTTCTTGCAATAATTGCTCCGATTGCGATTATCGGAGCGGTAAAGACAGACAGTAAAAAGAGGAAAATTTTCTATTTAATCGCAACATTTTTCTTTGTTTTCTTTATGTTAAAATCACAAACGACAATCGGGTTAGTCGGAGCGGTTATTAGCCTTTTGATAGCAATATTTTTTGCAAGAAAAGCTTTTATGCTCATCACAATGTCTTTGGCGTTATTGTTAGGCGTTGGTTCTTGTTTTGTTTATAGTAAACCATTGCAATTTTATGACACAGGTATAATTTGGGAAGACTCTTCTTATCGCATTGAGGCAAGTGGTTTTCTTAAAATAAGCAAAGTTCCTTTTCAAAAAGACAGTACTATTAAAACTTATCAGTATTTGTGGAGCGAAACACTTAATGTTGCGACTGAAACACCAGTCCGCTTTATGTTTGGCGTTGGTGAAGAGCAACTCGCACTTGCACAAAAAAATACAACTCAAAATATGATTGTAATATATGACAACACTTTTGATAAGACCTATAATGACTTTATTTATATTCTTGCAACAAGAGGTATTTTTGTTCTTGTGTTGTATATATTATTTTTGATTTTTGCGTTTAGACTTTGTAATATTCGGCAAATATTTTCTGCTTTATCTGTAAAAAATGGGAAAACTTTTGGAACATGGCAAAAAAAAGTTTGCATTATTTCTTGTTTTGTTTATTTATTGTTGAGTTTATTATCATTTTCTGCAATTGAAACCACACCGATTTTCTTTGTTTTATTAGGGTTGGCAGTGGCGACTGGTAGGTTCGAGGGTGCAGAGACTGACTGAGGACGAGAAGAGTTCCAGTAGTGTGAGTTTGATTGACATGAAAGTTTATTAGTGATATTAACTGTTGGTGCTATTAGATTTGTTCTAAAACTCATATGGAATATGAATAGAACAACAGGGGGTGCAGGGATTCGACCCGCTTACGGAGTACACGCACCTAAGCCAATTATTTACAAAAAAACACAAAAAAATAAGTTTAAGTTTAATAAATAGAATTGATTAACTGAAAGTTTATTAGTGATATTAACTGTTGGTGCTATTAAAAATAGACCAACAAAAAAGATATTTTCTTTATTTTGGAGGGCAATAATGGGAAAAGTTTTAGTAACGGGTGCATCTGGTCAGATAGGTGTTCACATCTGTTCAGGGTTATTGGATAAAGGTTATCAAGTTATTGGGATAGACGATAAGGTAAACAAATATAACGAGGCAAAGCCAGATTATAAGTTTATTCAACTTCGTCCGACAGACAAAGAAAAATTCTCAATTATATTCAAAGACAATGTAATTGACGCTGTTGTACATGCGGCTTGTGTTGCAGATAATGACATCGGGCCTATAATTCTTGATGAACAAATTAACGAAAGTCATGTTTGGGATACATTTTTGTATAAAATGGCTAATCTTGTTGAAGTTAAACAGTTTGTTTTGATTTCAACAACACAAGTTTATAAGACTCCCGAAACACGCGAACCTGTTCGCGAAGATGATGAATTGCAACCTCTTACCAATTACGGTAAACTTAAAGCTGCCGCTGAGGATGCTCTTGCTTTTGAATTTAAAAAGTCAAAAGTTACTGCTGTTGCTTCTGCGAGATGTGCACAATTTTACACAAAAGATTTATATGAAAACCTTAATGCGAAAATTACAGACCCGAAAGATAACACAAGTTTCATGTTCCGAACAGGTGAATATGCTTACCATTTTTGCAACACTTATAACCTTGTTGATTTCATTGTTTGTTTTATTCGTAACACAGAAAAAATAAAACCCGAAGAGCGTCCAGGGCATAGCGGGTACTATAACGTTGCGGATAAAGGTTTGATTTCTGCAAACGATATTGTTTCTTTTATGCGCGAATATCACACTCTCGGTCTTGTTCTTCAAAGACCTGACCCCATTGTTAAAACGAATAAATTGAAATTCTTCCTCAAAAAAATATCTGATGAGCAAGTTACTAATTATCGTTATTTTGACAATTCAACAGCGATTAGCAATCACAACTATGAGGTTAACAAAGCGGCGAGAATTTGTCCGTTTAGGTGGAATTTGCATAATACAAAATAGATTGGCAGTTTTAATAGCGATAGTTGAAACACATTAATAATGTTGAAAAAATAAAAGAGAAACTCGCTTTTTAAGGCGAGTTTTTTTCTGTTTTTTTGAAAGTGCTGATATTCTTAGTTTTGGTGATACGTTCATACCAAAGACCTTTTTTAGTTATTTGAGCATAGATTAAATCAACCATGCACAATAAAGCAATAATAATAGGAACAAATTCATTGTTCAATGAAATTCCAAAAACAATAATCAAAATATTACGCAAAGTATAACGAATAAACATACGCAAACGACTGTCAGGTTCAAGTTTTATGCGAACAACCCGCTTGCCCAAAGTGGTACCCTGCCAAAACAAAACCGCTACAACAGAATATAGCATCAACAAAAATGAATCATACCAGCTTTTATTATTTTGAAATGCTATACCATTTACGATTAAAATTAAATATAAAATCCCTTGGTCGATAATGAACGCCACTAAACGGCGGATATATCCGACTTTTGCACTTCGTTTTTCTTCACTTTTTCTGATTTTTTCTTGCGACGGAAGTATGTGACGCAATATTAAATATGCACAATATCCAACCGCACCACCGACTGTATTTTGAATTAAGTCGTCAACGTCAAATATGCGATATGGTCGTGAATAAAAGCCATATAACGCTGTAAGTTGTGTTAATTCATAGAAAAGAGAAAGAAGAAAAGTAAAAATCACAACTTTTGTAAAACTTTTTTTGAAATAATAAGCGAGATATACACCAAAAGGCACAGTTAGTAACACGTTAAATATTGGTATATAAAAATACGAAGTCTTGATTGCTTTTAGCCAAGTAGAGGGAGAAGCTATATCAAAACCAGAATTTTTGATAAAATCTCTCACAAATTCAAACGGAATAAGTTGATACATATCGCCTGATTGTTTTGCAACTTCATTAGGGTCGGGCAACGGCAATATACACATAAAATATGCACATTCCATATAGAACACGAAAGAATATATAACAATTGCTCGCCAAATAGACACAGCACCATATTTACGGTATACGAATATCGCATACGGCAAAGTCAAAGCTAACGCGATAAATATAAAAAATATTGCGGCTACTTCTATCGGAAAGAAATATGTTGTCATTTTAAACTAAAGCCTTTCACATCAACAGGTCAATTAGCTTATTCTACATCATAAATTAACGCAACAGATATTAAACATGTAACATTTCTGTTAATTTTTTTATTTTGGGCAGTCTATAATTGCCATTGCGACTCTTTTAGTTTGGGAAGGCTCCTGCTGGTAGCAGAATCAGAGCCTTGACGTAGCGTTTACGCATAGTCGGGAAACGCTTGCCCTTGCAACTTTTTGGCATTTTCACACTTAATTTACCTTTGCGACTTTTTTAGTTTAATTGATTTTCAACCAGTGTGCTTTTTGTAAACTGCAAATGCGGAGTTAAAATAATATTAAAGTTAAACTATGTCGTGAAATACCAGCGGGGGTTCCCCGCCGAAAATATATGCAATCATTGCCTGTCGCAGAGTTAAAATAACGATTAAGTTAAAGTCCCCGCGTAAACGTCGGCGTGTTACAACACAATAATTATCAATTGTTCATTGTCAATTGCAGGGTTTTGATTACATCATAAATCCGATCTTCTGTGTCAAGAATATGCAAAGAATGAACTTTTTCGCCCATAGCGATTAGTTTGTGAGGTTGTTCAAAAAGGTTTTGAATTTTTGAACATAGGAGTGAACTGGTTAAATCTGCTTGTTCAATTACAATTGCACCGCCTGCTTTTTCGATAACTTTTGCGTTATGATATTGATGATTATTTGCAACAATCGGCGACGGGATTAAGATACTGCCACGTCCGACAGCTTCAATTTCTGCAAGAGTTGACGCTCCCGAACGACAAATAACTAAATCTGCGGCAGCCAAGCAAACGTCCATATTGTAGATATATTCAGAAATAATATTTTTTTTATTTTGTAATTTTGACAAAACAGGCGGAGTAAAAATGTTCTTCCCATTACCACTATAACCGTGAATGAAGTTTATATCAAGAGTATTCCCCCACTCTATCACATCTTTCATACACTCATTGATTTTGCCTGCTCCCAAAGACCCACCAAAGGAGAGAATTGTCATATTACTGTCTAAACCGAGTTCTTTTCTCGCATCTTTTTTTGTTTTTGCCTTAAAAATATTTCTGACGGGCAAACCCGTTACAACACAATTTTCTTTTTTAAAATACTCTTTACTTTCAGGCACAGTTAGCATTATTTTGTCAACATATTTTGAAAGAATTTTGGTTGTTAAACCAGGTATTGCGTTTGATTCATGGATAATAGTAGGTATTTTTAATTTAGCAGCTTTTTTTACAACAGGTCCGCTCACATATCCGCCAGTACCGATTACAACATCAGGTTTGAAATTTCTAATAATCTTCCCCGCACGAATATCAGCAGAAAGCAGACAACTCACCGCTTCAATATTACGTTTAATATTTTCGGCACTAATACGGCGTTGAAAGCCATGAACATTAATCGAAGTAAATTCATACCCAGCTTTCGGTATCAAATCTGCTTCCATTCCAAAAGGTGTTCCCGCAAATAAAAACTGCGTATTCGCTTCACGCTGTTTGACTATATCGGCAATAGCCAAAGCAGGGTTAATATGTCCACCAGTCCCCCCGCCAGTTAATAAAATTCTCATTTATTCCTTTTTTCCTTTTTTAGTTTGAGCCGCAACGCTTGCCTCTGCGACTTTTAATAACTACAACTTTTATAAACCTTTGCAATTTTTTTCTATTTACTTATTTGCAACCAATGTATTTTTGTAAAATATTAAAATGCGACAGTTAACTCACGATTAAGTTAAACTATGTCGCGAAAATATATGTGGGCATTGCCCACCAGTTAACTCACGATTAAGTTAAACTATGTCGCGAAAATATATGTGGGCATTGCCTGCCGTGTAGTAAAAAATAAGTGAGTTAAAATAACTCGTGTAATTGTCAATTGTCAATTGTAAACGAGTACATTTTCATATCTATGACTTTACCATTTTTCACTGCATTTGAATGTAATGTTCCCTCATAGGTAAATCCTGCTTTTTCTAGGACTTTGCATGAGGCGATGTTATGGGCGAATGGTTCAGCATATAGGCGAATTATATTTGTGTTTTCAAAAATATAGTCACACAGCAAACGAACAGCCTGAGTGGTTATTCCTTTACCCCAATGTTCCTGTGCGATATAATAACCAATTTCAGCGGTACGATTATGAATATTCACACCACGGAATGCACCGATTGAACCTATCACTTCATCATTTAAAGTAATCGCAAAGGCAAATGTATTGTTTGGGTCAGCCGAAGTCATAGCTTCGATATATTCTGCACTATCTTTTTCTGAATGAGGAAAAGGAATACCGTCACGAAGATTGTCTAAAACAGCTTTATTATTTATTGCCTTTGCAAGTGCACTTGCATCTTCTGCTTGCCATTTTTTTATTTTGGTCATTCTGAACTTACCTCTGCAATCTTTTTAGTTTGAGCCACAACGCTTGCCTTTGCAACTCTTTTAGTTTGAGCCGCAACGCTTGCCCTTGCAACTTCTAATCATTGCACATTTTAAAAAACCTTTGCGACTTTTTTAGTTTAATTGATTTGCAACTAGTGTGCTTTTTGTAAACTGCAAAACGTCACAGTAAAATAATCATACAATAAAATTATATCGCGTAAACGTGACGCAAAGCGTCACTCAATAACTTTACACTATACACTTTCAACTATTAACTCTCCGACGCGGGTCAAAGTTGCCTGCTGAATGCGAAACATTCACGAAATCCAGTCACCAAGGTGGGATATGTTCTTGGGAACATATCTGCTTACTGCAACAACTATTCCCATTTCACAAAGTTGAACAACTAACGCTGAACCGCCATAACTGATAAAGGGCAAAGAGATACCAGTATTGATTATTCCAGTTACAACAACTAAATTGAATAATACTTGTAAACTTATGTGAGCCATAATGCCTGATACAAGCAAACTTAAAAACTTATCAGGGACGTTTGCGGCGATATAAAATCCCCTTAAAATTAGCAAAAGATATGCCAATATTACTAATAAAGATATGAAAAAACCTAATTCTTCGCATATCACGGCAAATATAAAATCATTATGCGGTTCAGGTAAATAGAAATATTTTTGACGAGAATTGCCGTAGCCTAAGCCTGTTGCCCCCCCGCTTCCGATTGCAAGCAGAGAATTATAAGTTTGCCATTCTTCTTCTCTTTCCTGAGCATTCATATCAAAATAATGTTCATATTTATCGTCAAGTTTAAAAACATTAATATTCATGTGACCCACACGGGAAGATGCAGTGCTGTCGTCGACAAAGGTTCCGTAATAAAAAACCGCACCAGCTGCAAGTAAAATTCCCATAATGAGCCACTTTATACGCAAATTGCTGACAATAAGCATGGTAAATAAAATCAAACCGAGAATCATAGTTGCAGATTTATGTTTTTGGAATAAAACAAGCCCGATAGGTACTGCCGCTAAAATGATAGGCGTTATAATAAATTTTACAAAATGTTTGAGATTTTTCCAATTATTGAAAGCCTTTGAAGCTGCAAATTGCTGATAATATGTTGCAACCCACCAAGCCATGATAAGCGGAATGGTGAATTTTGCGATTTCAGAAAATTGTATGCTAACAGGACCGATATTAATTGAGCGAACAAGAGTAGTGTCGTTAGCGGTATCGCCGATAAACGGGGTCAAAATAAGTCCCAACACCGTTACAATATAAAAGCCCCACACAAAAAGACCGCTTTGAATAAAAATTCTTGTCCATCTGAAAACACCAATTAAAAATCCAACAATACCTCCAACAGCAATATACAAAATTTGGCGGTTTACAAAAAATAAACCAGTCTCATCATTTTTAGCAATTGCTCTCGGATTTGATGCAGACATAAGCATAAACAATCCAAATGCAGTCAACAAAACCACGAGCATAATTAATATTATATCAGGACGTCCCAGTGGGATTTCAGTTGTGCGTGGATTTATTTTCTTTTTTATTTTGGGCAGTTTATAATTTCCCTTGCGACTATTATTCATCGAATCTTCCTATAAGTTTTTTTATTTTGGGCAGTCTATAATTGCCTTTGCAACTCTTTTAGTTTGATACGCCTCGCTTGCCTCTGCGACTTCTAATCATTGCACTTTTTATCAGACACTGCGACTTTTTTTAGTTTAATTTATTTGCAACCAATGTATTTTTGTAAAATATCAAAATGCGACAGTTAACTTACGATTAAGTTAAACTATGTCGCGAAAATATATGTGGGCATTGCCCACCAGTTAACTCACGATTAAGTTAAACTATGTCGCGAAAATATATGTGGCATTGCCCACCAGTTAACTCACGATTAAGTTAAACTATGTCGCGAAAATATATGTGGGCATTGCCCACCAGTTAACTTACGATTAAGTTAAACTATGTCGCGAAAATATATGCAGACATTGCCCACCAGTTAACTCACGATTAAGTTAAACTATGTCGCGAAAATATATGTGGGCATTGCCCACCAGTTAACTCACGATTAAGTTAAACTATGTCGCGAAAATATATGCAGGCATTGCCTGCCGTGGAGTTAAAATAATCATACAATAAAATTATCTCGCGTAAACGTGACGCGAAATGTCACTCAATAACTTCACACTATACACTTTCAACTATCAACTCTCCGATGTGCAGGCAGGCGTTGCCTGCGAGAATGTGAAGCGTTCTCAGTCTATTATTGGCATAAACCTGTATGCTGTATGGATTGCTATAATAGCGGCGAGTATGCTGATTAATGAAAATACAGCGACTATTTTGTATTCGCTCCATTTATTAAGCTCAAAATGGTGGTGAATTGGAGACATTTTGAATATGCGTTTGCCTGTTGTTTTGAAACTGATTACTTGCAGTACTACTGATAAAGCTTCAACAATATAAACTATTCCAACAAGAATTAGCAGTAAATGATTGTGCAATGTTAGTGAAACCGCAACGAACGCACCACCGAGGAACATTGAGCCTGTGTCGCCCATAAATACTTTTGCGGGGTGTAAATTCCAAAGTAAAAATCCCATTACTGCTCCCGCAACACACATCGAATAAATGGTAACTTCGGGCAAAGAATATATGTTGCAAAGTGTACCTATTGCAAGCATTGTGATTACTGTCACAGACCCGCAAAGACCGTCAACACCGTCTGTTAGGTTGACAGCGTTAGTTACAAATATGATTACAAGTAACATAATCGGATAATAGAAAAATCCCAAGTCAAACTTTAAAAACATTAAATTTATTTCTGTTGACTTGTCACCCAATTCATATAAAATTTTCAGCAATGCGGCAGAAAATAAAATTTGAAATAAAAGTTTATGCTTTGCTCTTAAACCAAGATTTCTTTTTTTTACAGCTTTAATATAATCGTCAGCAAAACCGAGTATACCAAAAGCCACAGAAAAAACCATACAAGTAAAAACTCTTAGTAAATTATTTCTTAAAGCATCGGTTAAATCGCCGAGCAGATATTTTTTATAAAGTGAGTATCCAAGACAGCAAGCCAGAAGACTTCCAAAAATAAACATAAATCCACCCATAATTGGAGTACCCTGTTTGGATTTATGCCATTTTGGACCTACATCAAGTATCGTCTGTCCAAAATTTAATTTCTTCAAAAACGGTATAAGTGCGAAACCAAACAACGCTGACGCCGAAAACGCCACCAATGCTGCAATAATATTTATACTCCAAAATGTCATATTTTTGGTTTGAGCCACAACTCTGTCGGAGAGTTTATAGTTTATAGTTAACAGTTAATAGTTATGGAGTGCCACTACGTGGCACAGTCACGCGAGATAGTTTAACTAACCCGTTTGTTATTGGTCGAGTTTTAATAGTTCTGCAAAAAAACACGTATCTTTTAACTTTATACTTTTAACTTTCAATTAACCGACGCCTTTGCGACTTTTTTCTCCTTTTTATTTTATGCACTTCATATTTGCCTTTGCAACTTTATTTATTCTGAGCCGCAACGCTTACCTATGCAATTTTTAATCATTACAACTTTCACCAGCCTCTGCGACTTTTTTCTATTTACTTATTTGCAACCACCGTATTTTTTACAAAATGTTAAAACATGGAATTAAAATAGAAATTAAGTTGAGCTACCTATTGAAACCATGACGCGGAGCGTTACTCAATAACTTTACACTATACACTTTCAACTCTCCGACGCCTCTGCGACTTTTTTCTATTTACTTATTTGCAACCACCGTATTTTTACAAAATGTTAAAACATGGAATTAAAATAGCATTATAGTTAAAATAACTCGCGTAAATGTCCTCCGTAGGACGGACACAATACCTATTAACTCTTAACTTTTAACTCTTGACTGTCGGCATCAACGACAAACTCTTTAACTATTTCCAGTTCATTGAAGTGAATAGTTCTGCCGTTCTCAAAAATCTGATAGTCTTCGTGACCTTTACCCGCTAAGAGAATTATGTCATCTTTTTGAGCAATTTTAAGAGAATGTTCAATTGCCTGACGCCTATTGATAATTTTTTCGTATGGTTTTGTAACACCGACAAGTATATCGTCAATAATTGTACCCGCATCTTCATCACGAGGATTATCAGACGTTACAATTAAAATATCTGCGTATTCGCTAACTATTGCACCCATAATCGGACGCTTGGTTTTATCTCTGTTGCCACCGCAACCGAAAAGACATATTATTCTGCCGAGACAATATTCTTTTATGCTTTTCAGCACGTTTTCTAGTGCATCAGGAGTATGTGCATAATCACAAATAACAGTAAAATTTTTACCCGTTGGGATAACTTCACATCTTCCGCGTGTACCGCCATATTTTTCAATTGCATCAAAAACATCAAACCCTAAATATTCACAAACTGTCAAACAAGCAGTAATGTTAGAAATATTAAACATTCCGATAAGTTTTGATTTAATATATTGACTTTTAATTTCGTTATCAGAAAGATAATTATACCAAAACTCTGAACCGTTTGCCCCAAGTTTTATGTCATAAGAATAATAATCGGTGAGAATTTTAGTTGAAAAAGCCAATTTGTTGCAATTAATTTCATCATAAAGTCTTTTGCCATATTCATCATCAATATTTATTATAGCAGTATTGCAAATCGAGAACAATAGTTTTTTTGCTTGAAAGTAATTTTCCATACTACCATGTTCATCAAGGTGGTCGCGGGTTAGGTTAGTGAACACTGCAATGTCAAAATGAATTGGACCGATTCGCTTTTGTTCTAAGCCAAAACTGCTTACTTCCATTACAACATATTCACAGTTTTGTTCAGCCATTTTTGCGAGCAGTTCAAAAAGTTCATAACAAAAAGGTGTGGTATTTTCAGTGTGAATAACAGTATCACCGATTTCATTTTGAATTGTGCCGATTAATCCGACTTTTTTACCGCAAGATGCAAGCGAGTATTTTATAATAGATGTCTCGGTTGTTTTGCCGTTAGTACCTGTTACACCGATAAACTTCATTTTTTTATGAGGATTGCCGAAAAATTCCGCACACAGTTCACCATAGGCAATTCGGGTGTCAGAAACAATAATTTGTTTATCTTTAAGACCTAAATCTTTATTACAAACAATAACTTCCGCACCATCCGAAATAGCCTTTTCGGCAACACTATGACCGTCAAAGTGCGAACCTTTGATGCACACAAACATAAAGCCTTTTTTAATTTTTCGATTATCATCAGTTAACCCTGTTATCTCTCTACCAAACAAGTTCATTCTTTTAATCCTCACATTGTTTTCAAAGTGATTTATTCCAATTTTTACTCCTCACATTGTTTTCAAAGTGATTTATTCCAACTGCTCTTCTTCTCTTTTAAATCACTTGCAACTTTGCTGGGTTTGGTGTAAATCATTGCAACCACTTTTTTAGTTCTCACTTTGTTTTCAAAGTGATTTATTCCAACTGCTCTTCTACTCTTTTAAATCACTCTCAACTTTACTGGGTTTGGTGTAACTCATTGCAACCATTATTTTATTATAAAACTGCAAAACGCGACAGTAAACTAATCGCCCAGTCAAGCCATCTCGCGAAAATCCAGCGGGGGTTCCCCGCTCACCCGTCTGCTTGTTCAATTAAGGTTGTTATTTCGATTACTGAGTATTTCTCGACATACATTCCTGCGGGAATGGATTGTTTTGTAACTTTTGCGTCAGGTTCGTTGATTGACGCACTTGAAAGTACATAATTCAGTCCTGCATTTGTGAGTATGGCGTTTGCGTTTGCGAGGGTAAATCGCTCGTCTTTTGAAGTTGTAACATCGGGTACTTGAACTAACTGCGTGTTAGTGTCGTCAGTATAAAGTATAACTTTACTGTGACGGCGAACTTTGTCGCCATATTCGGGCATTTGTCTTAGTACTGTATCGCCACTGCCGATGATTTCATATTCTAACTCTAAATCGGTTAGAGTTTGCGAAACATTAAATATGCTGTTATCTGTGAGGTGTGGCATAGTTATTTCAAGGTCTTCAATGTCAACTGTGCTGTTGTCTGGGTAAAGTCCGAGGTGAGGTAAAGAATCAAGGAAAATACTTCTTGCACAAGGCACTGCCATTTCACTTCCGTAGTAAGCAATATCTTGATTAGGCTGGTCAGCCATAACTATTAGAGCATATTCAGGGTCGTTTGCAGGAGCAAAACAAAAATATGAAGCAACGTATTCGTCACGTGTAACACCTGAGCCTTCACGTTTAATGCTGTACTCGTCATTCTTTTGAGATGTTCCAGATTTTCCTCCGATTTCGTAACCTTTGATATAAGCACTTTTACTTCCAAGGCTTGCGGCTGTGTCTTTCAAAACTTGTGCCATTGCCTGTGATGTTTGTGCTGAAAGTGCTTGACGTACGGACGTTGTTGGATATTCATAAATTATCTCGTTTCCTTCGCCGACAACTTTATCAACAACGTGTGGAACAATAACTTTACCGCCGTTAACAACTGTTGAACACATTGACATCATTTGAAGAAGTGTAAATTTGCTTGTTTGACCGAATGAAGAGGACGCAAGACCTGTTGTATAAAGGTCGGGGGTTTTTTCTGTTATTGTTGTTGACTGTGCTTCACCAACTAAATCCACACCAGTTGTCGAACCTTTTATTATATTAAATATTCTGAGATATTCAACAAATCTGTCACCGTTAATCGCTTGACCAATTCTCACGAAAGCGGGGTTGCAAGAATGCATCATTGCCATTGTAAAGGTTTGACCATTTTCGTGGGTTGTATGACACTTTAAAAAGCTTCCACCAACTTCTATACCGCCGTTGCAATCAAATCTATTCCCAACATTGATAGCATTAGTTTCAAGAGCAACTGCACCTGTAAAGACTTTGAAAACTGAACCAGGAGTATAAAGAGAGGAAATAGTTTTGTTTGACCATTGCAAATTTCTTGTTTCAAGAAACGGTTCTTTGTATTGGGGCGGACAATCGCTTAACAAATATTCTGAAAAAGAATTTACAAGTAATTTATCGTTATCGGGCATTTTAGTGTAAATTGCATAACCTTTTCCGTCATCATTTGTGTAAATATTATTTCTCTCAGTATAAAATTTTTGAGTTTCAAGATAATCTGTTGCAACAATTTTATATGGGTTGTTTAAATCGAAAGACGGATAAGTCGCCATTGCAATAATTGCACCTGTTTTCACATTCATCAAAATTGCTGAACCGCGATTTGCAACCTCATATGTATCACACATTTCTTTGAGGTGTTTTTCCATTATTGCTTGAACTGTCGAATCAATTGTGAGATAAACATCATTGCCGTCAATAGCCGCTATTCGTTCGCTGTTGCGGTAGAGCATGTCTTTTCCGTTTGCGTCTTTTGCGGTAATAGTCAGACCGTTTTTTCCTCTGAGGTATTTATCATATGTCCGCTCAACACCATAAGAATTGTCCGCTGTTGAAAAGCCGATAATCGGAGCGGCAAGGTCAGATTTCGGATAATAACGTGTCGAAGCATCTTCCCAGTTTATTGAGCCAATACTATAACTTCCATTATCAGTATTGCCATCATTTGCAACTCTATCGCCTATTCTTTTCAAAACAGCATTAATTTCGTCAATTGTTGCTTTGTCAACGTCGGTTTTTAATGTAACTCCGCCAATACCTGCGTTTTGTAATTTTTCAAAACAAGCTAATATTTTATCGCTGTCTAAATAATCAAAATCATATGGTT
>BNZF01000007.1 GCA_026000865.1 Clostridia bacterium | reverse complement strand
AGTTAAGCTGTATGTTTAGTATATTCAAGCGGAACAACTTGCAACTGATACAGTCTAACTGTAAGCTTAGTCTACTCACGCGAATGGCCAGATTTACAAAATAATACAGTTAAGCTGTATGTTTAGTATATTCAAGCGGAACAACTTGCAACTGATACAGTCTAACTGTAAGCTTAGTCTACTCACGCGAATGGCCAGATTTACAAAATAATACAGTTAAGCTGTATGTTTAGTCTATTCAAACGGACCAACTTGCAACTGGTACAGTCTAACTGTACGGACAGTCAACTGTTCATTTTCAATTACGCATATTTTCGTGTTGGTTCGCTAAGTACATGGTTTTTATATGCTCTGCCGTATTTTGAAAAACTAATTTTATAAATCTTTAATTCAGCCAATTTTTTTGCCAACCACATTGGCATTGTATTTCTGATTTTAACTTCAAGAAGATATTCTCCGAAATTAATTAATTGTTCACCATAACTATCTATGTTCAATCCTAAATCATATCTGCGAGTGGTAATCGCACGGTCAAAAGTAATCCGAAAATCGCTGTCGTCTTTACCAAACCAAGCAGAGCGGATATAACTGATATATTGCTTTTCACTGACATCATATCTGTCAAGAAACGCATCTATCTCGTCAAAAACTTTTGTTTGAATATATTTTTTACATTCAGGACGTTCTCTTGTTTCAAGATAATGCTCTGCTTGTTCAAGTGTCATTACCACTCGGCGTTTGTTAACAATTCCGCCGATTTTTTTCTTAATTTCGAGAAAAACTTTGTCGTCTGGCTGTGTGTTCGCACAATAACTTCTAAGTCTTAACTTCTCTTTATAGTAAGGTTTTTGCAAAGAAGTTCTGATTAAATAGTCGTCATGAGTGTCATAGTAAATATTAAAAACGTGATATTCATCTTTATCTTCACAATATTTATCAGGGTTCATGTGTTGCTCAATGGCGGTAAGTAGCTCGTTATACTGGTAAGTATTAAGTAAAAATTTTATTTCTTTTCTCTGAAAACTATTTTTCATTATATCACCCCCGTTTGATAGTTAATAGTTTATAATGCGAATCACTTTTTAAAACCTATTTTTTAATAGTATAGTATAAATATTACAATGGAGTTGCAGGCTCTGACTGATTATCGGAGGGGTATACTCCGCCCCACTTACTTACAAAAACTATAAAAAATAAGTTTTAGGAGTTCAGTTATACTGCAAATTTTAAAGGGTGATTCGCATTTATAGTTAAAAGTTAATAGTAATTATGTCGGATATTCCGACATGGCATCTGTTCACTATACCTGATTTATATGTTAGACTTGTTAAAAAACTTAATATTCTATCTTTTTTGGATTAGTTCAATGTTAAAAAATAAAGAGTGTGTGGGCAAAGCACCAATTCTTAGAAATAAACGTCCTCATTATTTCAAAATTAAAAATATTCATAAAATGAGTTTTAGGGTATGTCTGTTATAAATATAGTATAAATTTCAGCATAATACCAATAAGACTTTCTGTGATTTTTAATAATTTTTTCTTGCTTCTGTGAATATTTTATACCCAAAAACTTAAATTTTTCTTAACAGCATAAAAAAATATTTTCGCAGCATAGCAAAATCTATGCTACGTAATTTATTTCAGAATACTATGTTTCTTACTGTTAAATTGATTTTCAACGACATTCATATTCTATCCAAGAACACTGGATAGTATAATACAAATTGATTTTTACAGCCAATAACGCTATACGCATAAACTATTTCAGAAAATCCGACTTCATGCTGTTCCAAACAGGAATTAGTCTGTCAGTTTGCTCAAATTCTTTTAATCGAGCGGTAACACCGCTATATTTACCATCAATAATAACATAGAAATTAGTATCATCTTTGCGAATATATTCAATGTCAACGTTATATGGTGCATTATTACGTTTAAGAGAAATTTTCAGATAGCTATCTCTAAATCCTACAAAATCAATAGGAACATCAGGGTCAATTGTACTGAATTCAACACTCAGCAAAGCGATATAAAGTTTATACATAACATCACGTTGTTCAGATGTTAAAATTGGTATTTCGGTATATTCACCATCGTTAATATTTTTATATTTCCAAGATAAATCAAGATTTGCATTATTAACTGCGTTAGGAGTGATATCCAAAATCGCGTCTACGCCGTCATACTCAAATGTTAAAGTGTCAACATCTTTCATATATGTTTCTTCATATACAACAGTATCTAAAAGTTCAAGTGTATCTTCCCAAAGATAATCCACATCACCCGTATAAAATTCAAGCACCATATTATCATAATAACCGTAGATATTCAATGTAACAGGGTTATAATTTATAAAAGTTACGGTACGTTCTTTACCGTCTTTACTTTTGATTGTAAAAATCGCAAAAGGTTTATCAAATCCATATTCAGAAAAAACATTATCACCTTCTGCAACAATTTGCAAAGCTTGCGAACGAATTGCGGCGTTTAATACGTTTGATGCCTCTGTAAAGTCGAGTTTCCACCTGATAGGAGCGATAAAGTCAAAAAACGTATCGTTCGCTTTCATTTCAAAAATTGTTTTTCCGTCACGCTCTAAGTGCAAATAGTCGATTTGTTTTAAATCAGTATCCATAATATAGACATTTTTGAGTTCATTTTTTGATGCTATAAGAAGCTGTGCAATGATTACATCAAATTTATAAATGATTTTTGCATTCGGCAACATGCCATAATAAAAATCATTTGCTGGTGAAATGTTTCCAAGCAAAAGAGTAAATACCTTACCGTCGGTTAAAGTTGTTTCAATTTTATATGGATTATCAAGTCCGTACGCAGATAAATCCTCGGCATTTTCTGTTACTGTTCCAAGACTACTTAAATTTGAAAGGTTATAAGCAATTTGATTGAGAATATAGTCGTTATGTTCAAAATCAACACTTGATAAAAGTGGTGACCAATTATTCCCGTCAAAATTATATTGGAACGAGAAAACACCATCAGTATTAGTGATAGTCAAATTGTTGGTAGTAAGCGGGTCAAATGAAAATATTTGCGTCGTCATTACTCCAAGATTTGCCTTGTAATCTTTTTTATTTTGTTCTTTATCAACAAACAAATATAACGCCAAAAGAATTACAAACACACCTACAAGTATCGACATTAATATAATTAGTTTCTTTTTATTTAACATGTTCTTCCTTTGTGGACGGACGGGTAGCACCCACCTGCATTTTCGGCGGGTAGCACCCACCTGCATTTTCGCGATATAGTTTGACCGTATCGTTAGTATACTTTCGCGGGCAGTTAGTATTTACCTATATTTCAGTGAGCAAGACCTGAATATATTTCAGCGTGCAATACCCGCATATATTTCCGGCGGGCAATACCCGCATATATTTTCGGCGGGTAACACCTGCCTGCATTTTCGGCTGGCAGCACCCGCCTGCATTTTCGCGATATAGTTTGACTGTATCGGTGGCATACTTTCGCGGTCGGTTAGTATTTATATATATATTTCAGTGAGCAAGACCTGAATATGTTTTCGGCGGGTAGCACCCGCTTGCATTTTCGCGATATAGTTTGACTGTATCGGTGGCATACTTTCGCGGTCGGTTAGTATTTATATATATATTTCAGTGAGCAAGACCTGAATATGTTTTCGCCGGGCAATGCCCACATAATATTTTTGCGATACAGTTTGATAGTATTGACAGTTTACTTTTTACAGGTGATTAGACATATCGGCTAATATTTATACGAAATAAATCTATTAAATTGTCAATTATCAATTGCAAACTGTCAATTTGACGACACTCTTCCGCGTCTAAACCAAACTATGACTGCAAATACTACCATAACAGCGGGGATTAATGCTAAAATAACTATCATTTTATTCGCCTGTGTTTCGTCAGCAAAAGTCATACTGTCATAGCTGATAATCTTTGGGCTGATAGCAAGATTTATATCTGTTTCGTGAATCCAAGTTATTGAAACCAAAAACAAGTTTAAAGGGTTTATAAAATATTCTGAGGCAGTACAGTCATTATTCAGAAAATCCGCACCATAAACAACGAGAGCAGCGTCTTCTTGGTCTTTGTTAACAGCGTATGCAGCAAGTGTCATTTCTGAACCTCCAATAACATCATCATCTTTATATGTTCCGCCTGTTGGAGTACCAATAGCAGAATAGGTATAACCGTCAGTGGAATAAGTTGTAAGCAATTGTCCGACTTTCACATTTTTTGTGCCAATATTGGTGAAAAAACTTCTTGATAACGGCATATAGGTCGCGATTGGATATGAAGAATTATTTGCGATTGAAATTACATTTCCTGTTAAATTAGCTTCGTCTCCCTCATAATCGACAGTGCCGTTGGGTGCATAGCTTGCAGGGGTATATGCAATTAAACTCGCAAGAAAAATATTTTCATTATCGGGGGCTGTGTTAGATTCATCGGTTACTGTATCAAAATTCATATACATACCGAAGTTTTCCATTATTTTTGCAATATTTGAATATGTTTCCTCAGAAGAGTTTGGAGGTAAGAAAATTTCAATATTACCACCGTTTTGTATAAATTCCATAATTTGAGCATATTCCAAATCAGTAACATCTGTTTGAGGAGCAACAAGTAATAAAACCTCAGCATCGGTCGGAACAGCCGCACCAGCTGACAAATCAAGAGCAGTCAGAGTATACCCACTTGTTGTCATATTTGCAGAAAGAGCGGAATAATTATCAATTGTTTTTTCGCCGTGACCCATAAGATAATAGACAATTGGATTAATACCTTTTGAAACATATGCAACCGCAGACGCCAAATCGTTTTCGGTATTCATCTCGATAACACCGTTTGCCTCATCGTAAACAAATTGTGCACCAGCATAAACCCTCTTGATAATATTACCGCAAACTACCAAAGCATCGCCTTTATCCCAGTATAATTCTTGTGGGATATTAAGGTCATTTAATATTTTAAGTCCAGTGTCAGTTTCTGGGTCAGCAGATTTTACAACAACATGGTCATATTTATCAAAAGACTTATAAATGCTGTAATATGGATAAAACTGACGAGCATTGTCTTTTTCATCTCTTGCGTCATTCAGTTCAAAAAGCGGATAAATATAAACATCCTTATCAAGACCACTAAGAATTGACTTTGTTTTTTGAGATAGTTCAAAAATCCCCTTAGGTGTCATATCCCATTTTATATCAAGTCTGCCAGCAATCAAATTAAGCGGAATTACAACTGCGAGTATTAATAAAGCAAGTGCAATTGCTACTCCGGCAGAAAAGAAATTTTTAGAATTATTGTTAATTTTATTACTCATAAAACCTCATTTTTAATTTTCGTATATAGGTAATTGACTTGTTCTAAAACTTAATAATTTACCTTTTTTGATTGTTTTTTGATTGTTCAAACGTTAAAAAAATAAAGAAGGTATGGGGCGAATCCCCACTTTTTTATTAAAGTAATCTATTCTCGCTATTTCCAAATTAAACTATTCATAGAAAGGGGGGGGAGAACAGGTCTAATCTTTAAATATATCTAATGCAGTACATTAATTAAATATGCGAATCATCTTTATAAAATCTATAATTTTACTATAATTTTAATAGATAAAAAATAGTGGATTTTCCTAAAAATCATTTTTTAATAGTTTTGATAAAATAGCGTTTATTAAGAAATTATTTCTATCAAAGCGTGTCGAATCCACACATCCCTTAATTTTGGCTAAATCGCCTGATAACGCGAGTTTCAAATGGTTATTCATATTAAATAGTATGATTAAATAAGAATTTAATTAAGTAGTGAAAGCATTAAGACTTCCATTTTCTGCGTTCAAGTGCAATAACTGTCCAAGACAGAAAAACAAACATCATAGAAACATAGAAAATCATGTCCGAGAGTGTGAAAACACCTTGTGCGAACAATTTGAAACGTGATTGAGTAGACGCCCAAGTTAAAATATCAGAAACAACAGGCATAAAAGAGTATTTCAAACTTTCAGCAAGAGAATCGGTAAATATAAGAAAAATCATGGCGATTTCACCTAAAATTGCCGCAATTACAGGTGAGTTAGTCAAAGCAGACATCAACATTCCAATGGTTATGCAAACAAGCCCCCAAGCAAAAAATCCGATATAACAACAAATCAAACTACTCCAATAGATATGTCCTTGAAGTAAAGTTACAATTGGATATATCAGAGAAGTTATCAACATAAGCAAATAAACAGCAGCAACTCCAAGGAATTTACCGATAACGATTTGGAAACTGTCAAGCGGATTTGTTAAGAGCAAAACTTCTGTTTGAGATTTACGTTCCTCAGCAAAAGTCCGCATAGTTAAAGCAGGTATAAGAAATATAAAAAACGAGAAATTTTTATAAATCACAGATGGAAAAGAGAAAATATAAACATTTGTATTCGATAAATTGGCAATACCAGGGATAAAAACTATTGAGAATACAAGCAAAAACACCGCACATATTGCAAACGCAAACGGCGAAAAGAAATATGACTGTATTTCTCTTTTTAATATACTAAGCATAAACACTCCTTAGTGAGTTTATTGATAGTCATGGATGCGGACTTTGGTAAGTTGATAGTTGCAGGTAACATCTGCCTGTATTTTCGTGATATAGTAAAACTAAATCGATAGTTGCAGGTAACATCTGCCTGTATTTTCTCGATATAGTAAAACTAAATCGATATTTTCTACTGATGAGTTTTCTACGAAAAAATAATTTTATTTTAGCATTTTAAAGGTTTTAGAAAATTACTATATCATCTTCACTTTCAATCATATCACCATTTCTTTGCTTTATTATTTCAAAAAAAGTCATCTGAAAAATCAAATTTCTTTTCCATTTTTGTAGTTATAAAAATAGAATTATTACTTTTTTCAAGTTCAACATTTTCTTCATTAAAAAGATTTCAAAGGTAGTTCTATTCTTCCTAGTTCCTAGTTAACCATTGTTTTCGCTGTCATTTTCCTCAACCTCATATTCGCTTGCTATTTCACGCAATTTTTGAATTGTAGATTTTTTCTCTTTCGGAGCGGAAAGTTTAACAAAAATCTCCTCGATATTAGCCTCTTCAACACTGACCTGTCGCACATTAAAATCAGCGATGACAAGTTTTTTTAGTAAATCCTTGCGGGTATCAGTACTTTTGACTTCGATTTTATATTCAAAAACATTATGTTCAATTTGTTCAATGTTAGCAAGAGAAATAAAGCCTTCGGCAGTTTTAATTAAATTAACAACAGGTGTTCTTGCACCCTCAACAGACATAGTAATAACAGGATTTTTACTCGCCATTTGAGTGAGTTCCTGCATTGTATTATTCGCACGGATTTCACCGTTCGCAATGATAATTACCCTATCGCAAACTGCTTCAACTTCCTGCAAAATATGTGTGCTTAAAATAACAGAATGGTCTTTTTTAAGTTCTTTAATTAAAGTACGCACTTCAATGATTTGTGACGGGTCCAAACCAACAGTTGGCTCGTCCAAAATCAAAACCTTTGGTGAACCGAGCAAAGCCTGTGCAAACCCGACACGTTGCTTGAAACCTTTTGAAAGGCTTTTAATAACTTGGTCTGCTCTGTCGGTAATTTTGAGTTTATCCATTGCATAATCGAGTTGTTTTTTGACTTCAAACCTTGGTACTTCTTTTATTCCAGCAACAAATTTAAGATATTCTTTTACTTTCATATCATGATAGAGCGGAGGAAATTCAGGCAAATATCCGAGTTTACGTTTTGCATCTTTCGGTTGACTAGCGATATTAAATCCTTCAATTGTAACAGTACCACTTGAAGCAGGCAAAAAACCTGTTATAATGTTCATGGTAGTAGACTTCCCTGCACCATTTGGTCCAAGAAATCCTATTATCTCATTATCAGGTATAGTAAAACTAATATTATCAACTGCTTTAAAATTTCCGTAAAATTTTGTTAAGTTTTCAATTTTAACCATTAGACCCAGTTATTCCCCATTTTCTTTGTTATGAGCATTGTAAGTTCTACTTATATTATAGTACACCGAAAATATTATTACCGAATTGTTATTGTGCTAGCTATTATAATTGACTTGTTCTAAAACTTAATAAACTATCTTTTTTGGATTGTTCTAACGTAAAAAAATAAAGAGGTGGGTGGGGCGAAGCCCCGCTTTTTTATATAGTAATGCCTTCTCGCTATTTTCAAGTTAAACTATTCATAGAAAGGGATTTTAGAACAGGTCTAATATACTGAATTAGAACACATAATTATTAAATTAAACTTAAATTCATACACTTACTTGCCCTATAATTCTATTATATTTGCCCCCCCATAATTTTATCATATTTGACAAAGTAATGCAATGACTTTATTATTATCATTCGTTTTTAGGCAAAATGCACAAATGAAATGTTACAAATTTGTTACAATAATATCTTTTTTAATAACAAAGTTTCTTGACACTTTTAACGAAATCCATTATACTGAGCTAAGATAGGTTAGTATAGGTAGTTATATTTAGTTTTTGCAATTAAAAGTAAAATAATGCCTATGAATTAGTTCATTTCTCGCATAAACTTCATTGCAGGCTAAAACGAGAAAACATATACATAGTAAGTATATGCGTGCACGGGTACTTAGTATAGTATAAAGCATATTCTTAATATAGTCTGTAAGTTTAAGGTGAAACATGGGTTGTAGACTGTGTTTTGCCAACACAAAAACATTGTTGTGGAAATGTGGGTTGTAGACTATATTTTCACAAAAATCGAGAATACGATATTAGTAATTAGCTAGTTATATAGTATTTTCGATAGAGAATTTATAGTTTTTAATAAAAACAAAAAATTCTCAAAAAAAATATGGGGTTCCCCCGAAAAAAATGAGATGTATAATCTCAAATAATCGAGAGGAGATTTTCTAAATGATTTTTAGAAAACAAAAAGCTGTACTCGCTGCTATGTTAGCAGTTGCGATGACAGCTACTGCACTCACCTCTGTTGTTTCTGCTTCTGGTATTCGTACCAAAGCTGAGGCATATGGTGAGGAAACCTATGCACAAAGAGCACTTTCTCTTTACAATGACGTTGTAACAAAAGGCATTGAAAACGGCTATTTGTCATCACAACTTGCAAAAGGTTCTGATAAAGGTGTCGGCGGGACAGGTTTCGGTATTCCTTATCACTCTGTTGAAACAATGATTATCGAAGCACCTGATTACGGTCATGAAAACACTTCCGAAGCAATGTCTTATATTGCTTGGGTTACCGCAATGCACGATGCTCTTATTAAATGGTTCCCAGATGACAAGCTCGCAACCGATACAACTGACTTCAAAAAAGGTTGGATAACGATGGAACAAATGATTCCTTCAAAAACTGACCAACCTAACTTCTTCTCAAATATTAAAGCACCAACCGATGACAGCAAACTTGAATCCGCTGTTTCTGCTGAATATCAAGACCCTGGTAAATACCCACCAGCAGACCTCACATCAACAAAAGTCGGGAACCCGATTTGGAAATATTTCCAAACTGCTTATAAAAATGATGATGGTTACTATCTTCTCCACTGGCTCGCAGACGTTGATGACTGGTACGGATATGGTTCTGTTTCAGGTTTAGGTGCAGGTAAATTCACTTACATCAACTCTTTCCAACGTGGTGAGCAAGAATCTTGCTGGGAAACTGTTCCCCACCCTTGTATTGAAAATCAAACCTATGCTTCTCCAAGTACAATTCAGCAAACCAAAGGTTTTGCTGCAATTTTCCAAAACGGTGAAATCAACAAAATGTGGCGTTTTACTAACGCACCTGACGCGGAAGACCGTACAATCCAAGCTGCTTATGAAGCAAACATCTGGGGCGTAGGCGATGCGGATATTAACGCAGCAGCGGGTAAAATGTCTGACCAATTGCGTAACGATATGTTTGATAAATACTATCAAAAAATTGGTATTTCAAAAGATAAAGCAGCAGGATTCACGGAAACTCTCGGCAATGCTTCAAACCCAACAGCAGGCTCATATGACTCTGCTCACTACCTTATGGCTTGGTATACCGCTTGGGGTGGTTCTGACACTGCAGCAATTCAAAACTATGGTGGTTGGAAATGGCAAATCGGTGCTTCACACATGCACGAATTCTATCAAAACCCACTCGCAGCTTATGCAAAAGTTTATGATACCGCTATTAATGCAGGTATGAAAGCAACAGACGCTACAAAAGACTGGCATACTTCTCTTGACCGTCAATTAGAGTTCTATGAATGGTTGCAATCATCCACAGGTCCTTTCGCAGGTGGTGCAACAAACTCATTCAACGGACGTTATGAAGGTTGGGACGTAAACGCGGCTTCTCTTGAAGGCGTTAACTCTAAAACAACTTTCTATGATATGTTCTATTTACCGCATCCAGTTTATATGGACCCAGGTTCAAACCACTGGATTGGTAACCAAGTTTGGGCAACTCAACGTCTTGCTGAACTTTACTACTATACTTCAAATTCAACAGTTGGTGTTTCTAAATTTACTCATACAGACACTTCAACAGAAAAAGTAAACGCAAGACTTGCAAAAATGCTTGACAAATGGGTTGCTTGGGCTGTTGACGGCGAAACAATCAGAGTTGGCACTGGTGACGCGTTTGACTATGCAATGGCTGAAAGCCTTGACTGGTCTGGTCAACCTGATACTTGGACTGGTACACCTTCTGCTAACTTAAACCTTACTGCTACAACCACCGCATATGCATCAGGTGACATCGGTGTAGTAGCATCTATGGCTAACACTCTCACCTACTACGCTGCTGCTAAGGGTGTTGACGGTTCAAGGGCACACGATGAAACTGTTCTTACAAACGGAACAGACGCTGAAAAAGCTCTTTACTACGCAACATTCTTACTTGACAGAATGTGGACTAACCTCCGTGATGATATTGGTATCGCTGCTCCTGGTAACTTCGATGCAAGCTTCATTCACAGATTCTTTACTCAAAAAGTTTATATTCCGCCGAGCTACGGCAGTGCAACAATGCCTAACGGTGGTAAGATTACTGCTGCTTCGACTGCTGGTTCACTTAATGGATGCCCAACTTTCTATGACTTGCGTCCGAAATATGCACAAGACCCATCTTTTGCTAAGATTAAAGCAATCTATGACCAATTCCCGTCACTCGCAACTGAAGATTTTGATGCTGAGGCAATCAATAAATATATCGGCGGAAACGAAGATATTTCAACAACCGAAGATTCTAAGACCGATATAATTTATCACCGTTTCTGGCACGAAGGTGACGAGATTATGGCTCTTGGTTCTATGGCTCTTCTCTATCCTGACGTTGTTCCAGAAGGTTCAGTTGCTGATACAACAGGCCCTACTGTTACTCCTAATTCTCTCACAATCCAAGTTGATGCATATGTCCTCCTTTCAAGCCTCACAGTAGTTGATAGAGATGATGATGGCAATGTTACCGATAAAACTATCACTTATTCAATTGAAGATAAGACTATTGCTGAATTGACAAATGGTGGTCTGCGTATTTCTGCTTATAAAGAGGGTACAACAAATCTGCTTGTTTCTGACGGCAAAAACGTAACAAAAGTTCCGATTATCGTTTCAGCTGAAGCTGGTACAACAACAACAACTACTACTCCACCCCCTCCTGGAATTGTTTACGGTGACGTTGACGTTGACGGTGACGGCGGTAAAATCGCGGACGTTGTTCTTCTTGGTAAACACGTTGCAGGTAAAATCGTTCTAACAGGTCAAGGCTTGATTAATGCAAACTGCGACACAAGAAACAATGCTGTTAACGCTGCTGACTTGGCTGCATTAATTAAATATCTTACTAAAGTAATCACAGTGCTTCCTGTAACTAAGTAGTTTTTTAAAAAAGTAATAATTAACACCCTCTTTTGAGGGTGTTTTTTTAGTGAGAGTACTATAAAGAGAATAGAAGAGAATAAAATATAAAAAATTGCAAGTTTTTAGCTGCTGCGTTTTTTGTTTAATAAAGCTTGTTCTCTTTGTTTAATTTTTTGTTGTAATTCAGAAATATTTTCATTGTTAACTATATATTTTCCATCAGTAATAATAAGTCTGTCACCTTCTTTAACAGGTGGCAAATCTGTCAATGGCACTATAAGACGCTGTTCGCCGTTTTCAATAATTGCGAAATCACTTTCAATTCTATCTATTATCATTTATTCCCCTTTTCAGTTTTTACAGAAATATCTTTTCCGTTAGACGAAATTATTATGTTTCCGTTCAAATCTGTTCGATAAATTTTATTGGTGTATTTTGCAATACGGTCGATTATGTCACTGCTTGGGTGACCGTATGAGTTGTCCGCACCGCATTCTATTACGGCATAATCTGGCTGAATAATATCTAAAAAAGCTTGTGAGGTTGAAGTATTTGAACCGTGATGTCCGCATTTTAAAACATCAACTTTTGGTAAATTAAAAGTTTTGTTTATGTCATTTTCCTCTTTTTTTTCTGCATCTCCTGTAAATAAAAATTTGTTATCCCCATATTCTAACAGTATTACAACAGAATAGTTATTTAAATTAGTAGTATCAGAGGCATCATCAGTAGACGGTGCAAGAATAGTGAATTTTGCTTCACCTAACTCATAAACTTTGCTGACTTCCGCATATTCAAGTTTTGCGTTACTCTCATCAATCGCATCGATTAAATTTGAATATGCAAGAGTTGTTGGAATGTATTTTTCTGCTATATCAGGAATTATAAAAGTGTCAACAGACATATTTTTAATTGCCGCAGGAATACCGCCGATATGGTCAGAGTGCGGGTGAGTTGCAATAACATAATCCAGTTTTTTTACGCCATAATCTGTCATATACTTATAAACACTTGCACCGTTTTCTTTTTCGCCCGCATCAATCAGCATTGCGTCATCACCGATGATTATCAGTTCGCAGTCCCCTTGACCGACATCAACAAAATGGACTTGCAAAGTTTCACTTTTTGCACCGCCACCTTTTAGGTCATTAAAAGATATTAGCCCTGTTTTATCAAATAGCATTACCGCTCCGAGCATAATTGCCAAAGCGATAAATATATTTTTAGAATATCTTCTGCCCGTTTTTTTTATTTCTTTTTCAAAACTCCACGGGTCTCTTTTCTTTCTTTTTGGGGTAGGCATTTTTTTCAACCTTTCTTTAATAAAGATGAATATTTTTTATAAATTGCTGGGAATTACCGATTTTTTTATAAGCTTTGTCACTAACTAAAACTATAAAATCCTAGTTTTTATATTTCTTTTTAGTATCAGAAATCAATAAAGGTATTAAATCTTGTCTTTTTGCAATTTTTAAAGCTTCTAAAACCAAATCTTTGTTTCTTGGTTCATAGTATTGCAATAACGCACGTTGCATTGCTTTTTCTTTCGGGAGTTTTGGCACATATATCTTTTCTAGTGTATATGGGTCTAATTCAGTATAATACATACAAGTTGATATTGTTCCAGGAGTAGGATAAAAATCTTGCACTTGTTCAGGGCGAATTTTTTCTTTTTTAAGAAACAACGCTAATTCTATCGCTTCTTTTAAAGTTGAACCTGGGTGAGACGACATTAAGTATGGCACAAGATATTGCTCTTTACCCAGTTTTTTCGTCGTTTCAAAATATCGTTTTTTGAATTTCAAAAAAGTTTCGATGTGTGGTTTTCCCATTTTATCAAGCACAAACTGTGAACAATGCTCGGGAGCAATTTTTAATTGACCACTGACGTGATGTTCGACAATTTCGTTTAAAACTTCGGGTTTATCAAGAAGTAAATAATCATATCTGATACCAGAACGTATAAAAACTTTTTTAATTCCTTTGATTTTGCGAACACTTCGTAAAATATCAAGATATTCCGCGTGCGAAACTTTTAGATTTTTGCAAACAGGTGCAAGGCATTTTTTACCTTTGCAAAGACCAACGCTATGTTGCATTTTAATAAACTTTTGTTCATTTTTAACCTGTAAATCATCAATATGCTTTGCGTTACCCACTTTATCACAAGAATTATGTCTGAAATTCGCGGTCGGTCCACCAATATCGTGGATATATCCTTTGAAATCTTTGTCCTTTGTAAAACTTTCTGCTTCTTTTAAAATAGAATTTTTTGAACGGCAAGAAATTTTTCTGCCTTGATGTAAAGCAAGCGAACAAAAGTTGCAAAAACCAAAACAACCTCTGTTATGTGTTATAGAAAATTTTACTTCTTCAATTGAAGGAACGTATTTATAAATAGTGTGAAAAGTTCGCATATACGGCAAATTGTATACACTATCCATTTGCTCTTGTGTTAGAGAAAATGCGGGAGGATTTTGGACTAGCATCTGTTTACCGTGACGTTGAATAACTATTTTGCCTGAATTTTCATCTTGTTCATCATATTGTTTTTTTGTTGCAATAGCGTATTTTTTTTTGTCAACGGTAACTTGTTCAAAAGACGGACATTCAACTGCTCCCAAGGGTGTATTTTTCGGGGAAGTTAAATAACAAGTACCACGTATGCTGTCGCAATTTTCGCCGTTTTTTAGTCTTTTGCAAATCTCAATAATCGCATTTTCACCCATACCAAATACTAATATATTCGCCTGTGTATCAACGAGTATTGACGGCATAACAGTATCAGACCAATAATCGTAATGTGCAAAACGCCGTAGAGAAGATTCAAGTCCGCCTATGGTGATATGTATATTGCCAAAAATTCGACGAATGTTTTTACAATAAACAGTTAATGCTCTGTCAGGACGTTTTCCCGCTTTTCCCTCGTCAGAATAATCATCGTTAGAACGTCTACGCTTTGCAGCAGTATAATTCGCGACCATACTGTCAATATTTCCCGAAGTCACCATGAAACCATATTTAGGTGTACCGCATTTTTTATAATCACTGTCATTTATAGGCTGAGCGATTATTCCGACGTTAAATCCCAAACTCTCAATTAATCTTGAAATAATGGCAATGCCAAAAGAGGGATGGTCAATATATGCGTCCCCTGTTACACAAATAAAATCAAAGTTATTTCCTGATATAGGTAAAAAGTTCAAATTCAACCTCTGTTATTTTTAAATATAATGGGAACTAATATTAATGCGAATCAGCCTTTAAAATTTGCAATAGAACTGAAAGTCTAAAACTTATTTTTTATAGTTTTTTTAAGTAGGGGGGGCTCGCCCCCGATAAGCGGACAGAGCCCGTAATCCCGTTGTAATATTTATATTATGACTATTTAAAAAATAGGTTTTAAAAGGTGATTAGCATTACTAACATATAAATTACTCAAACCAGTTAATAAATGGATGAAGCAAATATTCGCTTTATAGTGGTAGTTACCTTCAAACGCTATTTTAACAAAACTATTAAAAATAGGTTTAGGCAAAAACTATTATGTTTATCTAACTAAAAAAAATTAATAGATTTTAAAAGTTTATTTGCACTTTTAATAAATAAAAACAATAAAATTAAATTTTTCATAGAAATTTAATACTATATGTCGTATTATACTTTATTTTTTATTAATATACAACAATTTATAGTGATAATTTTTGGAACGAAAATTGAGAAAAATAGTTTACATTGTCAGAACGTTGTGATAAAATACTAGGTATGGGATTTTACCGTTGCAAATTTATAATTGCAATTGAAATGAGATAAAAGGTTATAATGCGTTAATGTAAAAGTGTTAAGCTTAAAAAGTTGCGATTAGTTAGACTATAAATCTTTATTTAGCTAAAAAATCATAGGTTGTAATTCGGTTAGACTAAAAAAAGTCGCAAAGGTAAATCCAAAGTGCAAAGGCCTAACAGTCGCAAAGGTAAATCCAAAGTGCATAAAATAAAATAGTCGCAAAGGTAAATCTGAAGTGCACAAAATAAAAAAAAAACAAAATAAAGGAGATAAAAATGGGTCGTAAAATGAAAACGATGGATGGTAATAATGCTGCCGCTTGGGTCAGCTATCCGTTCACCGATGTCGCAGCAATTTATCCGATTACACCGTCTTCCGTGATGGCAGAGGTTACTGATAGTTGGTCTGCAAAGGGCAAAAAAAATCTATTCGGACAAACAGTTACTGTTGCTGAGATGCAGTCTGAGGCAGGTGCCGCGGGTACTGTCCACGGTTCTCTTTCGGCAGGGGCTTTGACAACAACTTATACCGCGTCGCAAGGTTTGCTCCTTATGATACCGAATATGTATAAAATTGCAGGTGAGTTGTTGCCTTCTGTTATTCATGTTTCTGCACGTTGCGTGTCTTCTCACGCTTTGAATATTTTTGGTGACCATTCTGACGTGTATGCTTGCCGTCAAACAGGTTATGCTATGCTTTGTGCTTCTAATGCACAAGAAGTTATGGATTTAGGAGCGGTTGCACACCTTTCAACACTTAAATCACGTGTGCCTTTCCTGCATTTCTTTGATGGTTTCAGAACTTCTCATGAAGTACAAAAAATTGAAGTTTGGGAAGATGCAGACTTAAAAGAATTGCTTGATATTGATGATGTTCAACGTTTTAGAGATACTTCTCTTAACCCAGAACACCCAGTTCTTCGCGGTACTGCTCAAAACCCTGATATTTTCTTCCAAGCAAGAGAAGCTTGCAACCCTTATTATGATGCTGTTACTGCTATTGTTGAAGATTATATGGATAAAGTTAATGCTAAAATTGGTACTAACTATAAACTCTTTGAATATTATGGTGCCCCAGACGCTGAACAAATTATCATTGCAATGGGTAGTGTTAATGATACAATTGAAGAAACAATTGATTATTTGAACAAACAAGGTCAAAAAGTTGGTCTTATCAAAGTTAGACTTTATCGTCCTTTTGCTGCGGACAGACTTATCGCTGCAATTCCAGACAGCGTTAAGAAAATCTCTGTACTTGACAGAACAAAAGAACCCGGTTCACTTGGCGAACCTCTTTACCTTGATGTTGTTGCTTCTTTGAAAGGCACAAAATTTGAGAGTATTCCTGTTTATTCTGGTCGTTTTGGTCTTGGTTCAAAAGATACTCTCCCTGCTCATATCAAAGCGGTTTATGATAACACAGCAAAGAGCCGTTTCACAATTTCTATCAAAGATGATTTAACAAATCTTTCACTTGACACAAATGAAGTTTTAGACACTGCATCTGAGGGGACCACCTCTTGCAAATTCTGGGGATTAGGTTCTGACGGTACTGTTGGTGCTAATAAAAACTCTATTAAAATTATCGGTGACCATACCGATTTATATGCACAAGCATATTTTGCTTATGACTCTAAAAAATCGGGCGGTATTACTGTTTCTCACTTGCGTTTTGGTAAGAACCCAATTAAGTCAACTTATCTCATTAACCGTGCGGATTTTGTTGCTTGTCATAAAGAAAGCTATATTCACCAATATAATATAGTACAAGACATTAAGCCAAATGGCACTTTCCTTTTGAATACTATCCGTAAACCCGAAGAACTTGACGCTTTTCTGCCAGGTCAAGTTAAGAGATATATCGCTGAAAACAATATCAATTTCTATATTGTTGACGGTGTTGCTCTTGGTAAATCAACAGGTATGGGTACACGTATCAATACTATTTTGCAATCAGCTTTCTTTAAACTCGCAAATATTATTCCTTTTGACGACGCACTCAAATATATGAAAGATGCCGCAACTTATTCATACTCCAAAAAAGGTGAAGATGTTGTTAAGAAAAACCACGAAGCTATCGATGCTGGCTATCAAAATATCGTAAAAGTTGAAGTGCCTGAGAGTTGGAAATCTGCCGCTGATGAACACATTGGTGTGCCGAAAGTCACACTTGCTGACAAAACTCTCGAAAAATTCATCAATGAAATCCAGATTCCAGCAAACGCTCAACAAGGTGATAGTTTATCCGTGTCCACTTTCAAAGATATGGCTGATGGTACTTTCCCACAAGGTTCTGCTGCATTTGAAAAACGCGGTATCGCTATTGATGTTCCCGAATGGATTCCAGAAAACTGTATTCAATGTAACCAATGTGCTTATGTCTGTCCACACGCAGTATTGCGTCCTGTTGCTTTAACACCTGACGAAGTTGCAAAAGCTCCAAAGGCAATTAAAACGCTTGCTTTCAAACCTGCTGTTGGTGACTTGCAATTTGCATTGACAGTTTCAACTCTTGACTGTTCAGGTTGTTCAAACTGTGCAAAAGTTTGTCCTGCAAAAGAAAAAGCACTCGTTATGAAACCTATTGACAGCCAACTTCCGCAACAAGAAGTTTTCAACTATGGTATTACAATTGAAGAGAAAAAAGAAGTTTTCGATAAATTTAAGAAGACTACCGTAAAAGGTTCACAATTCATAGAGCCGTTGTTGGAGTTCTCGGGTGCTTGTGCTGGTTGTGGCGAAACACCTTATGCTAAACTCGTTACTCAACTCTTTGGCGAAAGAATGTTAATCGCTAACGCAACTGGTTGTTCTTCAATTTGGGGTGGTTCATCTCCTTCAACCCCTTATACTGTTTCAAAAAGAGGAAAAGGTCCTGCTTGGGCAAACTCACTTTTTGAAGATAACGCTGAATATGGTTATGGTATGTTTTTGGCTAACAAAACTCTCAAAAAACGCGTTCAAGAATTAATTAAACAAGTTGCTGATGACTCTAATTGTGATTCTCCCGAGTTCAAGGCTACTGTTGATGAATATTTCGCAACTGTAAATGATGGTGAGAAAAACGCTGTTGTTTCTGAAAAACTGATTAAGGGCTTTGAATATTTTTCAAAAACAAATCCAGATAACGCACAAGCAAAAGAAATTCTCAGATATAAAGACTATATTGGCAAAAAATCACAATGGGTATTCGGTGGTGACGGTTGGGCATATGACATCGGCTTCGGTGGTCTTGACCACGTTATCGCATCTGGTGAAAATGTAAATATTCTCGTATTTGACACAGAAGTTTATTCCAACACAGGCGGTCAGTCTTCAAAATCCACTCCAACAGGTGCGATTGCTCAATTTGCAGCTGCGGGTAAAGAAACTAAGAAAAAAGACCTCGCAGGTATCGCAATGTCTTATGGCTATGTTTATGTTGCGCACATCGCAATGGGCGCGGATATGAACCAAACTATCAAGGCAATTTCGGAAGCAGAAGCATATGATGGTCCTTCACTCATTATTGCGTATGCACCTTGTATCAACCATGGCATTAAAGGTGGTATGACCGACACCCAAGCAGAAGAAAAACGTGCTGTTAAAGCTGGTTACTGGCATCTGTTCAGATTTAACCCTGCTCTTAAATCAGAAGGTAAAAATCCTTTCTCACTTGACAGCAAAGAACCTACCATTGATGAAGATTACAAAAATTTCTTAATGAATGAAGTTCGTTACTCTTCGCTCGTTCGTCAAAATCCTGAACGTGCTGACGCTCTCTTTAATTTTGCAATCAGCAATGCGAAAGACCGTTACTCTTATCTTACAAGACTTGCGGCTCTTTATGCTCCGCAGGAATAAGTTTTTAATGAAAAGTTTATAGCTGAAAAGTCCGCTCTATGAGCGGACTTTTTTGTTATTTCAAAAAAATCAACGAAACTTTTATGCAATTTTTATATAAAATTTACAAAAAGTTGAAAATTTTTGTGACTATTTACAAAAAATTCTTTTTTCATATACAAAACTGTTTTCAAGTTATATAATCTTCTCGTTGCAATAGATTTCCTTGGAATTTACTTGCAAATTTAAAATATGGCGTATACGCCGTGCAAAGTCCATTGGAAACGTAATTCCGAGCGTGACTTTTGCAAACTATCTCGCCGTACGGCGAGGACTCCACGTCTATATGTCAAGTGGAATTGCTATATAACAAAGTAAAAATATGTAAGTAATGGTTATAGTTTGTAGGTGAATAATATGAAAAAAAGAATATTACTAAAAATTATCAAAAATGTTCCGATATATATATGTGTACTTTTAGTATTGGTATTAGCCAATATCGGATTATATTTCTTAATTCGTGAAGTTTCAGTTCATTATGAAGACAGACTTGAAGTCCAGCATGCTAAAAAATCAGGTGTTGTTCGCCGTGAACAAGACTATACAGTAACTGCAAAAGATAAAGATGGCAATATATATACTTTCGACGGCAAAAAAGTGTGGTATTTTGACGGTAAGAAATTTATAGAATTTTAAGGTGACATTATGAGTAAAAATATAAAAGTTCATATTATTGTTATATCAATTATATTCATAGTAAGTTTTATATGCACAATAATATACACTTGTTCTGATTTACCAGGTGGGACTGTTTCGATAAATACATCTATCATATTAAAAACTGCGATAGGTCCGAACAACTCTGATAAATTTGAATCTTATGAATATAACGCGGAAGTTTATGAAATTCTTGAAAATGGAGAAAGAATTCCGACAGGAATAATTGAAATTTCTGGTAAAGTAAATTAACGTTTTGATATAAACAAAAAAATCTCTTGAATAATCAAGAGGTTTTTTGTCGCAATTTTTATATTTTAATTCTCTCATCAATTATCTAAAAACACACAATCTTCCTTTTTTGCCTTACCGCGAACAATATCTTCCGCGAGTGCTTTACAAGTTGGTGCACCGCAAGCTCCACAGTCTTTACAAGGGAATTTCTGCATTAACTCGTCAACTTGACCCATTTTCCAAAGACTTTCCATAAAGTTTTCGCCAAGTGAAAACACAGATTTATATTCAATAGGTTTCTCGATAAAAGCGTTTTCAATGTATTCGCCGTCGGTGTGACTAATAGCAACTGGGAGATATTTTGCAACTTTTTTAAGCTTTGCTTGTGCAACATATGGATTTTCAACAGTCAAAACTCCGCCGACACAACCACCTGCACAAGCGTTTAATTCGACAAATTCAAGATTACCAATTTTGCGGTCTTCAAGGTCTTCAAGCACACGCATAACATTTTCAATGCCATCAGTTGCAAGGTAATTATCTGTAAGAGTACCTCCTGCCTCACCGCCAGAGGACCCCCACCCTACCCCGATTCTGCCCGAGGAGGAAACTGTTTTAATTTTTTCAACTTCAATATGTTTCATATAAATCAATATCGGAGGGTAAATATCTTTCATCGCAAAAACAGCGTCCACATCGGATTTTTCAATCCCGAGAGGATATTTTAATGCGGTAACTTTTGCGGGGCAAGGAGTAATAAAAGCAATGCCGATTTTTTCTGATGGCAAGCCTGTTTTTTCCATTGCTTTTTTTCTCGCCTGAAAAGCAGCTAGGTCAACAGGTGCGTTAAAAGGCGATAAATGTGTCAAAAGATTAGGAAATTTTATTCTTATGAGCCGAACTATTGCGGGACAAGCTGAGCTGATTAAAGGCAATTTATCAGGATTTTCTTTTATGTACTTTCTTGACATTTCAGATAATTGTTCTGCTGCAGCGGCAACTTCAAATACTTCGTCAAAACCCATATTAACTAATGCTTCAAGTACGATATTTTTATCGTCAAGATTATTAAATTGTGCATAAAAAGCTGGTGGTACTAACCCAATTTTATATTCAAAATCACTCAATGCACTAATAGAATCATATGTTGCGAGTTTAGCGTGGTGCGGGCAAACTCGAATACATTCACCGCAATCTATGCAAAATTCATTTGTAATAATTGCTTTCGGAGAGTTTTCCAAAATACCGTCAGGAGACTTGCTTTTTCTAACTCGTATAGCCTCTGTCGGACATCGTTTTATGCAATTAATACATCCCTTGCATTTAGTTTTATCCAAACGCACAGAATGAAAAAATGTTGGATTATTTTGGGCAGTTTTTGCCTTTATCTGCAATTCTTCCTGCATTTACACACTCTCTTTATTTTTTATTTTGAGAAAATTTCTTTGCTTTGTGACAAAATTAGAACCTAATATAATAGATTTTTTATAAAACTTATATAATAACTTAAATTCGTACAAAAGAGAGTTAGCGAGGGTAAAGCCCCAAATAAGCGGGGCGGAGTCCTATAACTGCGTTGTTCTATTTGTACCCAAAATGGTAAACCTAAAAATTTCATAAATAATTATGAGTTTTAGAAAAAGTCTAATAAAATAAGTTTTATAATAGATTTACTTGAAATTTGCTTGAAATTTCAAGCACGGCGTATGGTCTTGCAAAGGTCGTTTGAAACCTTATTTCATACGCAATTGCGAGCGTGACTTTTGCATGCTCATTCGCCATACGGTGGGAACCCCAACGTCTATATGTCAAGTGGAATTGCTATATAAAAAATCTGTCCTAACTAAACAATTGGTGCAAAAATTTCTGAAAGCTCAATTGTAAAATCATCACCATATAAACTAGTTTTGATAATTGGTTTAAGAGCATTTTTTTCAATATTGTTGGGATTACGCGACATTTCAAATATAGTATAAACTTCGTCGAGATAATACTTATTTTCACTATTTAGAAGATAAACGTCGATGGTCTTATCATAAGAATTTACTAACCATAATTCTTTAACGCCAACATTTTCATAAAAATCTTTTTTCAATCCCTTGTCATATTTAGAAGTGGATGGTGATAATATTTCAACAACTAAGTCGGGAGAGCCCCAAATTCTGTCCTCAATTATTTTATTCGTGTCACATATTACCATAACATCAGGGCAAACATAATCTTTTGATGCATTCTCGAAAAAAACATCAATTTGTGAAAAAACCTGACACCTTTTGCCTTTAAGAAAATTCATAAAGGCATTAAATATATTACCACAGATTTTTCCGTGATACGCTCTTGGACTTGAAAAATTATAAACTTGACCATTAATACTTTCGGACCTGAAAAAATCAGGTTCTAATTTATATGCTGAGCTTTCCATAAAATCTCCTTTATAGTGCGAATCACCTTTTAAATATATTAATAGACTTGTTCTAAAACTTAATAATGCGAAGCACCCTTTAAAATTTACAATAGAACTGAACTCCTAAAACTTATTTTTTATAGTTTTTGTAAGTAATGGGTACGGTGGTTACGTCCCCGATAAGCGGGCAGAGCCCGCAACTCCGTTGTAATATTTATACTATGACTATTAAAAAAATAGGTTTTAGAAGGCGATTCGTATTAATAATTTATTTTTTGGATTATTTTAGTGTAAAAAATAAGAGGGGTGTGGGGTGAATTCCCACTTTTAGAAAGGAACGTTCTCACTATTTCACAGTTAAACTATTTTTAGAATGGGTTTTAGAACAGGGCTATTAAAAAAATTACAAATTTTTAAAATATTGACCTGTCAGGTGGCAAACAATTATCACAAAAACTTTTCAAACTCTCCCAAACCCCGTTTGTTTGGTATTTACCGCTGTATTCTTTATAGTTTTGAAGTTTCAGACGATTTTTGAACATCTGACCTCTTGTAAATTTCAAAAAAGTTTCGTCCAAAATGAATGGTGCTTTTCTAAATCGTTCTTTTGAAAGTTGAGATATTGTATACTCTGCGGCAATATAATTCTCAAAAGTATCATTACTTTGCAAAAATTCTTTTAATTGAGCTAAAAAAATAACATGAATTTTTGCTTTTGGTTCTTCTCTGTAAATCAAATAAATTGCTTCCAAAACATCATTTATATCAACAGGCAACGCATTGGTATTGGTTTTTTTTGTATGTCCCCTCTTACCAAGCAATAAATTCTTAAAATCTTGATTATTAACTGACGTCAAAACGTTATTATGAAACATATTTACCATAAAAATCCTCTAAGCGATATTAACTTTCATTGTAACAGTCGTGCCAACACCAACTTCTGACTGCACATCAATACTATCGGAATATTTTTTCATATTAGGCAAGCCCATACCTGCACCAAATCCTAATGAGCGAATATTATCAGGAGCAGTTGAATATCCCTCTTTCATAGCGGTGGGAATGTCTTTTATTCCAGGTCCGTTATCTTTAAGTGTCATAATAATACCCTCAGGAGCGATTTCAACAGTAATTTCACCGCCGTTAGCATGAATTACCATATTAATCTCACCCTCATACATTGCTATTGCAACTTTCCGTATAACTTCTGGAGGTAAATTCATTTGTTTAAGTTTATTCTTAACGTCACTTGACGCTTCTCCTGCACGAGTAAAATCACTCGCGTCAATAACATATTTCAACACCACATTATTCATTCTTTTTTTCCTTTATTTAGTTTGAGCCGCAACGCTTGCCATTACAGCTATTAATCATTACACCTTCTATCAGCCACTGCAACTTTTCCGTTTTTTAGTTTGAGCCACAACGCTTGCCATTACAGCTATTAATCATTACACCTTCTATCAGCCACTGCAACTTTTCCGTTTTTTAGTTTGAGCCACAACGCTTGCCATTACAGCTATTAATCATTGTGCCTTACTATCAGCCACTGCAACTTTTTTAGTTTAATTAATTTGCAATCACTGTCCTTTTTATCTACTACTCGCCCGCGTCCATAAACTAACATTTAAATTAAACTACGCTACGAAAATGCATGCAGATGATACCAGCAACTATCCGACCGATTGTTCAAAAGCACTCTTTAATCCACCACGAAGACCATGTTCATATAACAAACCACAAGCATTAAACATACGACGCTCAGTTGCAAGCACAGGAATACCTTTATCGATTGCCATTTCAAGTATTTCCTCGGACGGTTTTTTTCCTCGTATAAATACTATACACACAACGTCCATCATTTCCGCTGTGCGAATAACTTGTAAATTGGTAAGACCTGTTAGAAGAACACATCTGTCTTTAACAAACGCTAAAACATCACTCATCATATCTGAACCGCAAGCAGTATGTACGTCAACATCGCCCATATCCTCACAGCAAAGAAACTCTGCATGTAATATTTCTTTTATTTCGCTAACTTTCATTTTTTATTTTAAGCAAACGTAGTTTCCTATTTGCAGTAATGAATATCAATAAAACTTTAATTTTTTGTCTTATCGAATTTCAAATCAGTGTACTAGACCTGTTCACTAACCTACTATTTAACAGAATTTGTTTTGGTTTGCGGTGTATATGCCACCTCTAAGGTGAGGGGTTTGCCCCACACCTTATTTTTGTTTTTAGCGTAGAAAACAAACAATTTATTAGGTTAATGGACAAGTCTAATATACAATATAACTACACTTATTAGGAAATCTTTGCTCATTCTCCTTTATATTAAATTCTTTTTTCTCTGTATATTATAACATTACAACCTAAAATTGCAAGAAAAAAATAAAAAACTATTGAATGTGCTAAATAATAGTGTTATAATCTTTGGATATTGTTGAATATTTCATGCAAATTAGTCGACTTGTTTTACCAACATACTTGTTTCTTCTTTGATAGTGAGAACGAGTATCTTGAAAAACAGGTTCCAAATATTTACTTACTACTTTAATGTTTACGCTAAATTTTGAAAACTGTTTAAATAAATATACTTTTGACCTGTTCTAAAACCTCATTCCATAAATAGTTTAACTTGTAAATATTGAGGCCGCTCTCTCTAAAAAGTTGGTAGTCGGTACTGTAACAGTCCACTGGACTAAGCAGACTGTCGCACCCCACACCCGTCTTTATTTTTTTTAAACGTTAGAGTAATACAAAAAAGATAGGTTATTAATGCGAATCCCCCTTTGAAATTTGCTACATTAAACGATTTTTCCAAAATTAAGGTGCGCAAAGTGTCTATATAAGGTATTAGCCGAAAAATTGTAATAATTTAAAAAATGTGTTGCAGGGATTCGCCCCACCTTATATAATATAGACAGTTGCCTTTAAGCGTTATTTTAACAAAACTATTAAAAATGTGTCAAATTTGATATGTTTTATCTAACGAAATTAATAGATTTTAAAAGGCGATTCGCATTATTAAGTTTTAGAACAAGTCTTTTATATGATATGTCGATGGACAAATCAGTAAAACAAAAATAATAAAAAATATTGGGAGGGTGCAAACTCTGTAAAATTGCAAAGGTAATCACAAGTAACCACAAACAGTACAAATGGGTTACACAAATATTTTGCACAAAACAGATTGCACAAAATAAGAAAATGTTATACCCGTCTTTGGAAGAAGTTAAAGTAAAATCCCGTGAATATAAATTAATTCCTGTTTTTTTTGAAATGATGAGCGACACTCAAACCCCTATTCATATCTACAATGCGTTGAGTGAAGACGAGGAAAATAGTTTTATATTTGAAAGTGTTAATAATTCTGAACAATGGGGGCGTTATTCCTTTATTGGTGCAAAACCGAGAAAAGAAATTAAAAACGCAACCCAAGACGAAATTCAAAAAATACTTGATGAGCATAAATCTCCTGTATATCACAACAGACCACATCTTACAGGTGGTTTGATTGGCTATTTTTCATATGACAGTTCAAGAATTGCGGAAAAAAAATTACAAAAATCATATGAAATAAATAAAATTACAGACGATATTGGTATGCCTGATATACACTTGTTTTTGTATGATGAAATCGTTGCTTTTGACCATCTTGGCAATAAAGCGATTATCATAATAAATATTTATGCGGACAGCGATATTGACAAAGCATATCGCGACGCCGAAAGCAAAGCAAGGATTATAGCAAATAAAATTAACAGATATATCCCAAGCACAAGAGTTAATCAGCCATTTCGAGAAATGAGTTTTTCTTCTAATTTTTCACAAGAAGTTTTTGAAGAAAATATTTTAAAAGCAAAAGAATACATTTATGCAGGTGATATTTTCCAAATTGTTATTTCCCAGCGTTTTGAGTGTGATAATCCCCCACCCTCTTTTGATGTTTACAGAATGTTGAGAATGACAAATCCCTCACCATATCTTTATTACTTCAAAACACCAAATTATCACATAGCAGGAGCGTCACCTGAAATGTTGATTAATGTTACGGGAAATACCGTTAAAAACCGTCCTATCGCAGGTACAATCGGCAGAGGTTTAACCGAAAAAGAAGACATCAGACTTGAAACTGAGCTGAGAGGCGACCCAAAAGAATGTGCGGAACACAACATGCTCGTTGACCTTGGACGTAATGATGTTGGAAAAGTTTGCGAATTTGGTACAGTTGAAGTCACCGATTATATGAAAACAGAAAAATATTCAAAAGTTATGCATCTTGTTTCAGACGTACAAGGCAAACTGCGTCCTGATAAAACTCCGCTTGATGCGTTAATGGCGGTTTTGCCTGCGGGTACTCTCACAGGTGCACCAAAAATTCGTGCTATGGAAATAATAGATGAGTTTGAAAACGAAAAACGAGGTCTGTATGCAGGTACAGTGGGATATCTTGGTTTTGATGGTAATATTGATACTTGTATCGCTATTCGCACTGTTTTATTCGCCAACAATAAAGCTTATATTCAAGCAGGTGCGGGAATTGTTGCTGATAGTGTTCCCGAAAAAGAATACCGCGAAACGCAAGGCAAAGCAGCCGCTATGATTAATGCGGTAAAATCAGCACAAACTTTATGATAGTTTATAGTTAAGAGTTAATAGTTTTGGTGTCGCCTACGGCGACAGGTAATAGTTAATAGGTGCGGTATCCGCCTTTCGGCGGACGTTTACGCGGGAAAGTTTAACTGTATCGTTAATTTAAGGTCGCGTTTTGTGGTTCTACAAAAAGACAATGGTGTTGGAAAGTTGAAAGACAATGGTGTTGGAAAGTTGAAAGTGTAAAGTTTATATATATTGAATATTTAGTTTACTGTATAATTTATTAGTTATATAAAAATCCAATGGTTGCAAATTACTAAAACTAAAAAAGTCGCAAAGATAAATTAAATATGCAAATAAATAGGAGTCGCAAAGGCAAATACAGACTGCTCAAAGGGAATAAGGAGAAAAAAGTCGCAGTGGTTTTTTCAAAGGTGCAATGAATAAAAGTTGCTGAGGAAAAACACAGGTGCTCAAAACAAAAAAATGATAATTTTAATTGATAATTATGATAGTTTTACGTATAATTTGTATCAGTATGTTGGTTCGATGTATAAGGATATAGAGGTTGTGCGTAATGATGAAATTAGTCTTGAAGAAATTGAAAAAATAAAACCGCAGGCGATTATTATATCGCCTGGTCCAGGGTATCCAAAAGATGCAGGCATTAGCGTTGATATTATTAAGCGGTTTAGCGGTGTGTTTCCTATCCTTGGGATATGTTTAGGTTCACAGGCAATTGGTGAGGCTTTTGGCGGCGATGTTGTACGTGCAAAAGAACTTATACATGGCAAAGCAACAGAAATTTTACTTGACAAAGAAAGCTTAATGTTTAAAAACTTGCCTGCAAAAATCAAGGCGGCAAGGTATCATTCACTCATTGTTGAGAATGCAACTTTGCCTGAATGTTTGAAAAGAACTGCTTGGGATAAACTCAATCAAATTATGGCTCTTGAACACAGAACTCATAAAACTTTCGGTTTGCAATTTCACCCTGAAAGTATACTCACGGATTACGGTAAAGTTTTACTTGCGAATTTTTTAAGAGATGCTTGCGGGCTTACACTTAACCTTTGCAATGTAAACATGCCTGTGATTGAAACACCTAAAACTGCTCTGAAACCCCTTATCGCAAAAGTTGTTGATAGTATTAATTTAACAGAAAATGAAAGTTATACTGCTGTTACAGAAATTATGAGCGGTAACGCTACAAACGCACAAATTGGTTCATTTTTAACAGCTCTGCGTCTAAAAGGCGAAACAATCGACGAGATTACAGGTTTTGCAAAAGCAATGCGAGACAAAGGCACAAAAATTAACGGATATGAAGATACAATCGATATTGTTGGTACTGGCGGAGACTTGGCATCTTCTTTTAATATTTCAACAACTTCTGCTTTTGTAATCGCGTCTGCGGGATTGAAAGTCGCAAAGCACGGCAATCGTTCTGTGTCCTCAAAATCTGGTGCTGCTGACGTTTTGGAAAGCCTTGGCGTTAAAATTACTACTACCCCTGAAAGGGCAAAACAACTTCTTGATACTGTTGGAATGTCTTTCCTTTTTGCTCAGAGTTATCACGGTTCAATGAAATTTGTCGGCAAAGCAAGAGGCGAAGTTGGTATACGCACAGTCTTTAATATACTTGGACCTCTCGCTAACCCTGCTCATTCAAATTATATCGTTTTGGGAACATATTCAAAAGATTTACTTGAACCAATGGCGAAAGTTTTGTTGAATGTCGGCATAAAAAAAGCATTGCTTGTTTATGGAGATGACATGCTTGACGAAATTTCTATCAGCTCAACAACTTCGGTTTGTGAAGTTAACGACGATATAAGAGCTTATTCGATTTCTCCAAAAGATTTTGGATTTGATATTGCAGATAAGTCTGAAATTGTCGGCGGTAATCCCGATTTTAATGCTAATATTACTCTTGGCATTCTCAAAGGTGAAATAACAGGTGCAAAAAGAAATATTGTGCTGTTAAACGCTGGCGCGGCTTTATATACAGGCGGTAAGACGTCTTCAATTGCAGAGGGTATTGAACTTGCAAAAAAATGTATCGACAGCGGTAAGGCTCTTGCAAAACTAAAACAATATGTGTTAGAAAGTAACAGGTAGTCGCCTTCGGCGACAGGTAATAAGTAATAGTGAATAGTTAATAGGTATGGGCTCGGATAGTTTACTGCCCTGTTTTGAAACTGTTATTAATAATAAAACGCGACAGTAAAATAAATGTTCGTTTGCGCGTCATGAACGTCCGCCGTAGGCGGACTCCAAAACCTATTACCTCTTACCTATTCACTGTTACCTACGAAGTCTGGTTGCAAATTACTAAAACTAAAAAACCCGCAAGGGCAAATTAAATGTGTAAGTGCCGAAAAGTTGCAAAGGCAAGTTTCGAGTGCCCAAAATAAAAAAACAAAATAAAAAGAAGAGGATATTATGATATTAAATGATATTGTCGCACAGAGAAAAATTCAACTTGAAAAAGAAATTGAAAGAAAACCTTTTGAAAAATTGCTTGAAGAGGTTAAGGAAATTGAAACTAATCCTAAGCATTTTTATAAAGCGTTGTCTTTAAATAAATTAGCGGTTATTGCTGAAATCAAAAAAGCATCTCCTTCAAAAGGGATTATTCGAGATAATTTTAACCCTGTTGATTTAGCGAAAGATTATATCAAAGCAGGAGCGAATGCTTTGTCTATCCTAACAGAAGAACATTATTTTCAAGGTTCAACCCGCTATTTGCGTAAAATCAGACGTGAAACATATCTGCCGATTTTGCGTAAAGATTTTATTATTGATGAATATCAAGTCCACGAGAGCCGTCTTTATGGTGCTGATGCTATTCTTTTAATTGCTTCAATTTTGACAGATGAAGAGCTTGAACAATTTGACGATATTGCAACAGATTATGGTATGAGCGTTGTGTTTGAAGTGCATAATAAAACAGAATTAGACAGAGTTTTAAAACTTCAACCTGCAATTATCGGAATTAATAACCGTGACCTGACCACTTTTGATGTTGATTTGCAAACAACAGAAAAACTTGCGACAGAAATACCTCCTGAATGTTTGATTATCTCTGAAAGCGGTATCCAAAGCAACGAAGATATGAAATTAGTACGCTCACATGGAGCGAACGCTGTATTAATCGGTGAAACTCTTGTAAAAGCAAATAACATTCCGCTCAAAATGCAGGAATTGCGGTCTGGGGTTTAAGAGTTTTGAGAAAGTCGCAAAGGTTCTTTTTAACTGTAATGAATAATAGTTGCAAAGGTAAGATTTTGTGACTCAAAAAAAGAAAGTCGCAAAGGTTCTTTTTAACTGCATGAATAGTAGTTGAAAAGGCAAGATTTTGTGGCTCAGAATAAAAGTTAGTTTTTAGAAGTTGAAGAAATATGAATACTAAAATAGTGAAATTTTGTGGAATTAAAAGACAAAAAGACCTGTATTTTTGCGGGCAGACTGAACCGTCGCATATGGGTTTTGTTTTTGCGGAAAATAGCAAGCGTTTTATTGACCCCAATAAACTTGTTGTTGACTTAATGCCTTGCAGAAATCTATTGAAAAATATACGAAAAGTCGGCGTTTTTGTAAATGCAGATATACCTTTTATTGTAAAAACAACGGCTCTTTTGAACTTAAATGTCATACAACTCCACGGCGACGAAAATAACGATTATATAGCCAGTCTTGAATTGGCTTTTCCGAACAGACTTCTTAAAGACCCTCAAATTTGGAAAGCTTTCAAAGTTACAGAAGAAAATTTGCAAAATATTGAAAATTCTATCGCTGACAGAATTTTGCTTGACGGCATCAATGCAGGTAGCGGAATAGAGGCGAATTGGGAATTAATCAAAAAACATCGCCCAAAAAGACCTTTTATACTTGCGGGTGGTTTAAACATCAAAAACATCAAAAGTGCTATTGAAGAACTTGACCCAGATGGTATCGACCTGTCCTCGGGTATTGAAACAGAAGGTTTTAAGGACCTCGAAAAAATGGAGCAAATCATCGATATTGTTAAATCTTATGGTTGGTTTTTTGCTGAGTTTGAAGAAGACGACGGGGAATATTAATGTGAGCGATTTTTGCACTCATATTTTTTGTGATTTTAGGTTTCTTTTTGATTATTGCAATTATAGATATTGCGTTATTTATATCTAGGCTAATTTTTTTAATAAAAAAACAACAAAGAAGAAGTTTACCCTGTTGTTGAAATAACCGAATACAATGAAGCACAAAAACCAGTTGTTGAAGAATCCGAACAAGTAAAAACACGCAAGCGTGGATTTTTAGAAGCTATAAGTCTCAAAGCTACTATTCTTTACTTGATACTTAGTGTGGTTCTAATTTTCGTTCCGCCACTTTGGATTGTTGGAATTATATTTTTAATATCGGGTTTAACTTATATACAAATATAATTCAAAAATAGTTTATTAAAGTTTAGAACAAGTCTATTAGCAATTCGCAGTAAAGATGGAGTTTATTTTCAAAGAGCTTTCGATGATGGTAATAAACCTGTTATAATCCCCATTCTATAAATAGTTTAGCTTGGAAATAGTGAGCATGTTTCTCTCTAAAAAGTGTGGCTTTGCACCCACATCACTATTGATAAAAGTTAGATTATTAAGTTTCAGAACAAGTCTATTATATAAATTTTAAAACAGTTTTAATTAAGGATTAAGAATGAACAACAAAAATTTTAATAATTTTGGCGGACAATATGTCCCTGAAACTGTTATGACAGCCGTTACTGAACTTGAAAAAGCTTATGATTTTTTCAAAACAGACGGTAAATTTCAATATGAACTGAATACGTTATATAAAGAATATGCGGGTCGTTCGTCTATGCTTTATTTTGCAGAGCATATGACGCAGGACTTGGGTGGTGCAAAAATTTACCTTAAACGTGAGGATTTGAACCACACAGGTTCGCATAAAATCAACAATGTTTTGGGGCAAATCCTTCTTGCAAAGCGTATGGGTAAGAAACGCATTATTGCTGAAACAGGTGCAGGACAACATGGGGTCGCAACTGCGACTGCTTGTGCGTTGTTCGGTCTTGAATGTGAAATTTATATGGGCAAAGAGGACACCGAACGTCAAGCGCTCAATGTTTATCGCATGGAACTGCTTGGTGCAAAAGTCAACCATGTTGAAAGTGGTACTGCTACTCTTAAAGACGCTATTAATGAGGCAATGCGTGACTGGGTGTCAAATATTTCTACAACTCACTATCTAATTGGCTCAGTTATGGGACCTCACCCCTACCCTACTATGGTGCGAGATTTTCAAAAGATAATCGGTATTGAAATTAAACAGCAATTGCGTGAAAAAGAGGGGCGTTTGCCTGATGTTGTAATCGCTTGTGTTGGTGGCGGTTCTAACGCAATGGGTGCGTTTTATGATTTTGTTGTGAATAAATCTGTTCGTTTAATCGGAACAGAAGCCGCGGGACGCGGGATTGACAGCCCCGATAACGCCGCAACTATTGCTAATGGTTCTCTCGGGATTTTTCATGGCATGAAATCTATATTTTTGCAAAATGAAGAAGGTCAAATCGCTCCTGTATATTCAATTTCCGCAGGTCTTGATTACCCTGGGATAGGTCCTGAACACGCATATCTTCACTCAATTAAACGTGCAGAATATTATCCGATTACCGATGATGAAGCAGTTTCTGCTTTTGAATATCTTTCTAAAATTGAGGGTATAATCCCCGCAATTGAGTCTGCACATGCTGTTGCATATGCTCGTAAAATTGCTCCAACTTTGTCAAAGAATAATATTCTCGTTATATGTCTTTCGGGACGAGGAGATAAAGATGTCGCTTCTATTGCAAAATACAGAGGCAAGAATTTAGTTGAAAGTTAGTCTAAAAAATTGGAGGAAGACAACTGTCAATTTTACATTGTCAATTGTCAATTGTTATGTGTGTTGCTGTCAGCGGAAAAGTCTTGAATATCGAAAATGATACTGCAACTGTGGAAATAATGGGAAACAAAATCAAGGCTAATATTGGTCTTGTTCATGTTATCGTTAACGACAGAGTGCTTGTCCATGCGGGTTGTGTCATACAAGTTCTTGACAAAACAGATGCCGAAGATTTAGATGATATTTGGAACGAACTTTTAGAAATTACAGGGGAAAACTAAAAGAGGACAAGCTTTTGCTATGGAGTAATACTTTCATGTGATAGTTGGGAGAAATAGTTGGACATCGAAAAGATTAAAAAATATCTGAAAAATTATTCTAATAAAATAAAAATAATGGAAGTATGTGGAACACATACTTCTGTTATACGTAAAAGTGGAATTAAAGATTTACTTTCTGATAATATAAACTTAGTATCGGGTCCTGGGTGTCCTGTTTGTGTTACTAGTGTTTTTTATATCGATAAACTTATTGAGCTGTCCAAAGAATATATTATTTTAACTTTTGGAGATATGGTAAAAGTCAAAGGCTCAAAAAAATCTCTTGCTGATATTTCTAATAAAATAGTACTATATAACCCAATGCAGGCGATTGATTTGGCACTTCAAAATCCAACTAAAAAATACTGTTTTGCGGCTGTTGGTTTTGAAACAACTTTGCCAATTTACGCTTTAATGCTTGAAAAATGCCCTGATAATTTGAAATTGTTAACTTCTCTTAAATCAATAATTCCAGCATTAGAATATATTTGTGATAACGAAAAAACAATTGACGCCTTTTTAGCCCCTGGTCATGTGTGTGCTGTTATTGGTGCGAAACCGTTTTATTCTCTCGCTGAAAAATACAAAAAACCTATTATAATCACAGGCTTTTCACCACTGCATATACTGCTTTCGATTTATACCGCAATACAGATGTTTGAATTAAAAAACTACTCTGTTAAAAATCTATATAAAAATGTTGTGAAAGAAAACGGCAATGAAAATGCTCTTGCATTAATAGATAAACATTTTCATATTGCTGATGATTATTGGCGTGGTATTGGTATTATCAAAAATTCAGCATATGTTTTTGACGATGATTTTAACGTGAACAATATTGAAGATATTATTGAAACTAAAATAGATGGCTGTCGTTGTACAGATGTGATTTTAGGTAGAATAAATCCAATTGAGTGTCCGCTTTTTAGAAAATTTTGTACACCTCTTAATGCAATCGGTCCTTGTATGGTATCAAGCGAGGGAGCGTGTGGGATAGTTTATAGTTAAGAGTTAAGAGAAAAAAAGTTGCAGAGTTTTATTAAGAAATGCAATGATTAAAAGCAGCAAAGGCAAGTCTTGCGGCTCAGAATAAAAAAGGAGAAAAAAGTTGCAGTGGTTTATAAGAAATGCAATGATTAAAAGTAGCAAAGACAAGTCTTGTGGCTCAGAATAAAAAAGGAGAAAAAAGTTGCAGTGTTTTATAGGAAATGCAATGATTAAAAGTAGCAAAGGCAAGCGTTGCAGCTCAAAATAAAAAAAGCTCAAAATAAAAAAATGGATATAACAATGTCGCATGGTTCGGGCGGACAGATGACCGCAAAATTAATAAACGATATTTTTTTCAAACACTTTCAGAATGACATTTTACTGAAAGCGGAGGATAGTGCTGTTTTAGATATGAACGGCAAGATTGCTTTTACTACCGATAGTTTTGTTGTTGAACCTCTTGAATTTAACGGCGGTGATATTGGAAAACTCGCTGTTTGTGGGACTGTAAACGATTTAATCTCTGTTGGTGCAAGACCGCTGTATCTCACTTGCGGTTTTATTATTGGCGAGGGTTTTTCGATTGAACAACTTGAACGCATAGTAATTTCAATGTCTGAAACTGCCAAAGAAGCAGGTGTAAAAATTGTTGCGGGCGACACAAAAGTAATTGAAACAAAAGGACTTTTTATCAATACAAGCGGTATTGGTGATGTTATTTCCTCGGTTAGCATTTCAAACTCAAAAAAAGGTTCAAAAATCATTGTTACTGGTAACCTTGGCGAACATCAAGCCTCAATTATGTCTGCAAGAATGGGCATAGAGAATAACATAAAAAGCGATGTTGCACCTTTGATTGGTCTTGCTAATATATTTGAAAAATTGCAAAATTCCCCAAAAAATATTGATAACTCGGAAATATCAAAAACCGCCATTCAAACAATGCGTGACATTACAAGAGGCGGTTTAGTCACTGTTTTGCACGAATTATGTGAAAAATCAAATTGCGGTGTGTTGATTTATGAGAAAAAAATACCTGTTTGTAATGAAGTAAAAGGGTTTTGCGATATTTTGGGTTTAGAGCCGATTTATATGGCGAATGAAGGGAAAATGCTAATTGTTGTCGAAGAAAAATATGCTGACAAAGTTTTAGAATTTGTAAAAAATTGTCTATATTGTGAAAATGCAACTATAGTTGGCGAGATTACAGATGGTAGTGATGTAATATTAAAAACCCTAATTGGCGGTGAAAGAATACTTTCACCACTATATTCAGAGGGACTGCCGAGAATTTGTTAAGTAAATATTCTATTTCCCTTATGAAAAACACTTTAATTTACATTATATTCACTTAAATACAAAAATATGCATGTGATTTTGCATAACTTTATAATTGTTTTTTTGTATAATATTCATAAATAAAATGTAAACTATGCATTAAGTTCGGAAAAGTGTTGCTTTTTAATGAACTTATATATATAATATCTTATATTGTTACTAAATTGTAATAATTATATTTGTTTTGTAGCATTTTACAAAAACGGACGAATTTGGGTGGTTAGTTTGTGCAAGTTGTCTATTTTTTAGCTAGAAGGCTGAAAAAGTTTGCGTTCAAATAGTAAACCAATTGTTGCAAATCAGTTAGACTAAAAAAGTTGCAGTGGCTCACATTAAGGTGTAATTGTGTGTAAGTTGCAAAGGCAAGATTTTGTTGCTCAAACTAAAAAAGGAGGAATGTGATTGTTTGAAAGTGTTCTCGGAGAGAAGATGTCCGCCGAGAGCAAGATTGCAAGTGTACTTGAAGTTATTGGAGTTGATATTGACGCAAACCAGTTAACGGAAGAAGAAAATAAAGTTGAAGTAAAGGATTACATTAAACCATCTGAAATCATTTTTACTGCTCTTGAAACAGCAATTGTTGCTAAGCAATTAGCAATTGATACCGCGAAAACTGCTAAAAAAGTTGTTGGCAAGACAAAAGAAAATTTGGTTGATTTCAAGGATTATGTAATCAGTAGCGAAATATATAGAAAATTAGGTTTTTTGTCGGAAGATTTGAAAGAATATTTCCAGATTAGAAAACACAGTATATCATATTGCCACGAACAATTGCAATTGTGTTTGTATGAATGTTCAAGGATTAGCGGTTTGAATTTGACTTCTAAACACATTCTTAAACAAGCAAAATTATCGGAACGTAAACGATTGCGAGAAATCTTGGTACAAAACAAAAAGGATTTTTGGATTAAAACCTTTTCTCCTGTTTCTACTAGAACTGAAACAAAATCAGAAACATATGTGAAACCATTAGGGCTTTATCCAAAAAATAAACGAGCAGCGTTAACAGCATTTTTGCTTGTTACAGGACAATATACATTAAGTTGTCTTGAACAAACAAAAGATGATATGATTCTGTTCAAAAAGAAACTTCAACGTAATATTCTAAACACTGCAATGCATATCGGCACGATGAGCATAGTCGGCGTTTACGGAGGACAGAAATTGGCAGTTAATACTGCTAAAAGTACGGTCGAAAATGTTGCCTTTGCAAATAGTGCGGTTAGAAATAAGATTGTTGGTTTTGTAGGAACAAAACAAGAACATATTAACAAAAATCTTACCGCAAAAAAAGACGCTCTCCGTCTTATTGGAAGAAAGATTTCAAAGTCCCGCAGACTTGGGTTAAAATCATTTTTATACTCACTGTTAACAGGCTCAAAAGCAACTTACTCTGTATTTTCTGGAATGTTAAAAACAACATTTAACTATGCTGCCCCTGCGTTAGCTATAACGCTTTTGATAGGCTTAGTCACAGACTATGCGAATAAAGAATATGGCATTGCGTTAGAAATGGGTAATCAACAGATTGCTGTTTTACAAAACGAAGCAGAATATGACAAAGCGGAGCAATTAGTTATCGATAGAGCTGGACTTTCAGCGAGTTTACCTGAGGACCCAAAATATGCACTTAAAATAGTCAACGATAAAGGCGAATATACTGACACGGAACAACTAGCCGCAAAATTGCTGAGCGCCACCTCTAATGAGCTTACAGACGCTTATAGTATTAAAATTGATGGCGAAGTAATCGGAACAGTGTCTGACCCTAAACCTATCGTTAATGCTCTTGAAAGCAGACTGCTTTCATTTTCTAACAACGGCAATGTTGAAAATATCGTCTTCGGAAAAAACATTGAGTATGTTCCTATTGAGAAAGGTGAAATTTCTCTCAACGACACGAACGCTGTTATCGAAAGGCTTTTGGGTTATGAGGAAATTGACTCTGTTTATACTACTGCAAAGGGTGACGAACTCTATTTAATCGCTAAATCTCTTGGCACAACCGAAGTAGATTTTAGAGAAAATAACCCAGATTATGATTTTAGCAATATCAAAGCAGGCGACAAATTAATCTACACAAGAAAAGATTATTTTTTACCGGTTGTTTATACAAAAACGTTACGTTCAACAAGTTCTATTAGCTATATGACTTTGACTGTTGATACTGATTCGTTATATAAAGGTAATACATCTGTTTTGCAAGAAGGTCAAATCGGTGAGCAGTCCGAAATCTACAACGTGACGTATACTAACGGCGTTGAAGTTGAAAGGACACTCATAAAATCTGAAATTCTAAAATCAGCTCAAACAGAAATTATCGGTGTTGGAACTTTTGTATCTACTCCGCTCCCTGCAAATCTTACCCCAGGAAGTTATGCTCCATCTGAACAACTACTTGCTGATAACGGTAAATATATATGGCCAGTGAATGGAGGTTATATTTCCGCAACAATGGGTGACGGCAGAGGACATAAAGGCATTGATATCGCTGCTCCGAGAGGTACTGAAATATATGCTGTTGAAGCTGGTACTGTTATTTTAGCAAAAAATACAGGTAACGGCTACGGTAACTATGTTGTTATCGACCACGGTGACGGTTTTCAGACACTTTATGGTCATATGAGCGAAATTGTTGCTACGTTGGGGCAAGAGGTTCAAACTGGTGAATGTATCGGACTTGTTGGTTCAACTGGCGATTCTTCTGGTAACCACTTGCATATCGAAGTTCACTATCAAGGTGCGTACCTTAACCCGCTTGATTTTATTTCAAAAAGATAAAATATATAACACTCTCACGCACAAGTGGGAGTGTTTTTTTGTTATTAATTTGTTATTAAAACGATAAACTCAAACGCCCGATTTTTTAAATCGGACGTTTTTTTGTTAGCATAGAATGTTTTTCGCCACATTACTTATCAATTACGAATAAATTGCTGAAAATCACCATTATCTACTGAGCCGATTTGCAAATTTCCATTTACAAATTCAAGATATGAAGCACGTTTTTCTTTGCCATTCTCATCAACAATTCTATTGAATTTTATCCACACAGTATCCGCAAAATAGTGTTTAGTTTCAACTATATATGGGTGTACAGTGCTGTATTTTTCTACAATCGCGTCAAGGTTCGCATTATAAAAAGCCATTTGTTCAGGGTCTGCTAAATTTTCTTCTGTTGGAGTAAATCGCTCTTCCCAATATTCTCTCGGTTCTACTCCTCCGAATTGAATCGTATTATCAGAAATCTCCCAATATATTTCTGAAATATTTCCATTAAGATAATATTTTCCTTGTGGAATTACTGGCTCGTTATAACCCGAAAAATCTTCATCGCCATCAAAGTGCACACAACCTGCATATACTTCTTCTAGATTATTGCCCGTATTGTCTTTGAAGTTATTGCTATTGCTAGTATTCATTGTATTTGCGGTTATGAAGACAGTTACAAGAGACAATGCAACAAGAGAGCTTCCTGCAATAATAATTTTATTTAGTCTTTTCATAATATTAATCCTCCTCTTTATGATAGATATTTGTTGCTTCGTGGATTTCACGCCAATTCACTTTTGGTATGAACCCTAAAATATTAGTGATGTTAATCTCAAAAGTTGCGTTCCACAATTCGCCGTCAGGGTAAGTTATCGCAGGACCATTATTTACACCGCTACTATTGCACCTTTGATAGGTTGTAAATCCCAATATGACAGCAGAAGCTCCCTCAACAGTTATATAAGCACTTGTCAAATTCGCTTTTATATACGTTCCGCTTGAATAACTGTCTAAATCTCGGTCGTAGACGATGTTCATATTTCCACTGTTGGAATTAACCTGAATGCCCGAACTTGGATGTGCTCCGCTTGCAAAGTTATCGTAATAACCTTGGTTTGCAGAAATAACAGTAGCTGAAACACTAAATATCGCGATGTTAACCGCCACCATCACCGAAAACAGTGAGGCGATAATTTTGTTTTTAGTCATGGATATTACCTCCATTTATATAATATTAAATTTCAAAACGTTTTGTTACTTGGGATTATATATTATGTTCCAAATTAAAGCAAGCAATTTTTAAGCGTTTTTTGCATTTTTTATGAATTTTTAGCGAATTATGTCGAAAACTGTCGACGAGGTGTTGTTGAATGTTAATTTATGTATTATTTGCAAAAGACCATTTTTTCAAATAAATATAAACAAGCGAAAATTAAAATTTTCGCTTGTTTATTTATCAAGTATATAGCGATTTCACTTGACATATAGATGTGGGGGTTCTTGCCGTACGGTGAGGGAGCGTGCCTTTATCACACTCGGAATTGCGTATGCAACAAGGTTTCGTCATATATGTCGTGTTTGAAATTTTCTTGTAAATTTCAAACTAAATTGAAGTAAATCGACATTATAAACAAAAAATACCGTTGTTTTTATGTTTATTTGTGACTTTTCACAAAATTATAAAATTTTTATTTACACACCTCATAAATAGGTATACAATGCGTGCATAAGATATTCGCAGGAAATATTTTACTGAAAAAACAATTAATTTTAAAGGAGACCGTTATGAAAAAGTTTACATTAAAAAAGATGGCTGTAATTTTAACACTCAGTACTTTCTTGGCAACAGGTAGTTATTCAGCATTTGCATAAGAAGTGAACTCTTCTGGTGGTTTTGATTATAACGCCTATGCAGATTCACATCCAGGTGCATATGTCTCAATTGGAGATAATACAGTTTTTCCTGATTTACAATCAATAATTGATTCTCACAATGCAGCGAATACTCCAAGCATAAAAACTTTCTCTGCTGGTATTAACAGTGAGAGCAATCCTATTGGGGCAGTGTCTGCATCTAACCCTTTTGCATTTTCGAGAGTTATAAGCGGAGCTGGGGAATATGACAAAAACAACAGCGATAACACTTGGGAAAAAAGTATAGGTAAATTTGATTTACCGGATACAGGTTATACTTTTATTGATATACGAGGGTTTTATTATGACAAACTTGTTGGTGATAAAGTTCAATGCGGAGGATTTTCAAAGATAACAACACGCGGTGCAACGTTTGCTGTTGGTATCGTTTCGGGTTCTGTTACAGATTGGGGTCCTGATTGTAAAGTAAAAGAAAATACTGCTAACTTGCCAGTTTCACTTACTAAAAAAAATCACATTGGTTGATAGCTACGCAGTATTTTCATGTTTAGCTTTTTTGGAGTAAAATATTATGATAAAATTAAAAAAATTGAAAAAACGCACAAAAATCATTCTAATTTCTTTATTTTCTTTAATCTTCACTTATTTTGCTTTAAGCGTATCTGCTTGGTATTACCAAACTTATAAATTGATGTATCCACTTATGGATAATCATAAAAGCGAATGGCATATTGTTGAAGATTCTGCTCCTTTTAGTCATTTATATGAATATAGGGTGGGTAAAACGCTATATGAATTATCTGTTCATAAATACTCACCATTTAGATTAACTGGTGGAAATTTAGGAGTAACTACAGATAATGTTGTAACTGATAACTATGATGGATTTACAGAGGATTATGCAATTGGAATGTTGATGTGGCCGTCTATATTTAGGGATTTTCGATATGTTATCACAATTGATGACTTAGAGAAAAGTACCGAGGAATGGACTGAGGAGACTGCTAATGTAGTTGTTGAACAATATTGGTATGACGTTGACGAAAACCTTAACTTAACAGATGATAAAAGTAAGTATACCGACAGACAATTGCAAGTTTGGACTAATGCACATGATGATGTTGTAAAATTTTTTGATGAAACCGCAGAGTTTTATGGCAGAGACCATTTTTTCAAATAAAGATAAAATCCACACTCATTTATATATGAGTGTGGATTTTTGCCTGTATTTCGCGTCATAATTCATTGGCATCTTTAGTTCAAATGTCTAGGGTGAGACGTTTTTATGATAAATAAACACTCTCAAAAAATGAGAGTGTTGTTAGCATTACTTACTTTTTTACAGGTTTTCCATTTGGAGTTGTTTGTCCCGCAGTATTTGGTGTTCCACCACTATGCGTGCCGCCTTTTTGACCTGGACTTGATTCAGGCATAATAATTCATCTCCTAACAGTATAATTATAGTGATGTCAAGCATTGACATCACTATTTTACCTTGATAAAATAATTTTGTAAAATATGATAAATTTCGACTGAAAATTTGTTTATTTTGTATATATAGTCTAAATAGTCTAAAATTTTTATTTGTCTGAATATAAAATCCACACTCACATAAAATGAGTGTGGATTTTTTCATACAGTATTTTCTAATAATCCGCGAAACAGAACTATTGACTAAATAAAAATATGTCGCAAAATTGCCAACGGTGACTTATCTCACTAAATTCCTCTGAATTTTACCTGAAATAGTTTTTGGCAATGCGTCAATAAAATCAACAACACGAGGGTATTTATATGGTGCAGTTTGAGATTTAACATGATTTTGGAGTTCTTTAATCAATTTTGCTTTATATTCTTCGTCTTTGATTTTTTCTTTGTATTCTTCTGTCGGAACGATAACCGCACGAACAACTTGTCCGCGAACAGGGTCGGGAGCAGGAACAACCGCAACTTCATAAACCGCGGGGTGTTCCGCTAAAACAGCTTCAATCTCAACAGGGCCAATACGGTAACCGCTCGCTTTGATTACATCATCAGTACGCCCTACATACCAAAAATAACCGTCATTGTCTTTCCAAGCAGTGTCACCTGTATGATATAATCCAGCTTTTTTAGTTTCGGCGGTTGCTTCGGGGTTGCCGTAATATTCCCAAAATAAACCAGGATTTTCGTCTTTCATGCGAACAACTATTTCACCTGTTTCACCAACAGGAAGAGAATTGCCGTCAGCGTCAACTATATCAATATCATAAAGAGGTGTTGGCTTACCCATTGAGCCAATTCTTGGCTGTACTCCGACAAGTGTAGCAATTGAAAGAACAGTTTCGGTTTGACCAAACCCCTCATAAATCGTAATGCCAGTTAGTTCTTTAAATTTATTAAACACATCGGGTTTAAGAGCCTCGCCCGCAGTTGTAACATATTCAATAGATGAGAAATATTTCTTTTCTAAACCACCTTTTATGAACATATTTAACATAGTCGGCGGGCAACAAAAAGACGTCACTTTATGTTTTTCAATTAATGACAAAATAGTGTTAGCGTCAAAACGGTCAAAGTCATAAGCGAAAACAGTCGAACCCATCAAAAATTCACCGTAAAACTTGCCCCAAAAGAACTTGCCCCAACCACTCTCAGATATGGTAAGGTGAATTGAGTGTGACTTAACATTATGCCAATGTTTAGCCGTGATTAGGTGTGCAACAGCATAGTCATGTGACTGTGTTACAAGTTTAGGATAGCCTGTTGTGCCACTTGAAAAGAACGCGAGCAAAAGGTCACTTGTTTTGTTTTCAATACGAGTGAAAGTTTTTGGAAATGTTTCAAATTCGCTGTCAAAATCCACCCAGCCGTCTCTTGCACCTTTAACAACAAATTTGCTTTTTATGGCACCATATTCTTTAATCGCTTCTTCGATATGTTCAGGGGAATTATTATCGGGTGTTGCGATTACATAGCTAATATTACCAGATTTAAACCTATAAACATAATCTTTTGTTTGGAGTTGATTAGTCGCAGGAATTAAAATCGCTCCGATTTTTTCTAACGCCAATGCGGTAATCCAAATTTGCCAATGTCGTTTGAGTACCACAAGGCACATATCGCCTTTTTGGATACCGTGTTTTATAAACATATTAGCAATTTGATTAGATTTTTCTGATAAATCTTTATATGAGAAAGTTTTCTCCTCGCCGTTTGAACCTATCCATAACAAAGCGGATTTATCGGGAGAAATTTCAGCAATTTTATCAACAACGTCATATGCAAAATTAAAATTATCCGCAAGATTTGGTTGAAATTTAGTCAATAATCCATTCTCGTCATATTCTTCAATGACGAATTGTTCGTTAAATTTATTTAAATCAGTCATATTTTACTCCTTCATACTCTTGGACGTATAACCCAAACACAAATTATTTAGGGGGATATTTAAGAAAAATGTTCGACAATTTTCGCTTTTATATAATTTAAACTTGTCCTAAAACTTAATAACCCTATCTTTTTTGTATTACTATAACGTTAAAAAAATAAAGACGGGTGTGGGACTACGACCCACTTTTTAGAGAGAACGACCTCAATATTTACAAGTTAAACCATTTATGGAATGATGTTTTAGAACAGGTCTAATTTAAACTTGAAACTTATTTTGGTTTTTGTAAGCTAATGGCTAAGTGGGCATTATACCTCAATAAGCGGGGGGGATACCTAAAACCCTTTGTTCAAATTATATTCCAAATAGTCACCTAAAAAATCTCATAAAAAATTATTTGTTTAGGAAAGTTTTAAGAAAAATGTCCTGCATTTTTTACTTTGCAAAATTGTCTACCAATACCGCTAAAAATTTACAATCTCCATCGAGAGCAATCATTCCGTGGGGTTTCGCACTATCATAGTAAATTGCGTCACCTGTGCCCAGAATTTCAGTGTGCCCGTCAATTGTAATTTTAAGAGTACCTTCAAGCAGAAAATCAAATTCTTGACCTTCGTGTGAAGAGAGTGCAATTGGCTGGGTTTCGTCACCTTTCGGAGCAGTCACCAATACAGGCAAAAGATTTTTGTTTCTAAAAAGATATGCCATATCTTGATAATCAAAACCGCTGCGACGATTTACAGGTAATCCTTTACCATTTCTCACAACGCTATATCCTTTGAGTTTTGGTGTTTCACCAGTCAGAAGCGTCACAAAATCCACGCCCAAAACAGTTGCAAGAGCATTTATTTGTGATATTGAAACATCTTTACCGTTTTCAATTTCTTCGTATTGTTCTGTGGTAATATTAAGCCTTTTTGCAACATATTCTGTTGTGTATTCTAAGTCTTCACGTAGACCTTTTATACGGCTCGCCAGTTCTTTAACATCATAATCCATTTTTTACACCTCAAAAATATTTATTAATTATTCTAATTTTTTATATAGATTTCACATTATACCTGTCCACTAACCAATATTTAACATAATTTGTTTTGGTGTGCGATGGCTTCGTCATCTCTAATGTGGGCAGTCGGTACTGTAACAGTACACTGGACAGTTGCGAGTATTGTCACACTCCACACCCCATTTTTTTGTTTTTTAGCTTAGAAAACAAACAATTTATTAGGCTAATGAAAAAATATACTATAAAAATATTTATTAGTTAGTTATCCAATTTTTTATATATAATCAGATTTTATATTAGACCTGTCCGCTAACCAATATTTAACATAATTTGTTTTGGTGTGCGAGGGCTTCGTCATCTCTAATGTGGGCAGTCGGTACTGTAAGAGTACACTGGACAGTTGCGAGTGCTGTCGCACTCCGTACCCCATGTTTGTTTTTTAGCTTAGATTTTATATCTCAAAAATATTTATTAATTCTGTGGGTTTTTCTATATAATAATCTGCTTTTGTTTTGCAATTTCTTTCCCCATAACCCCAAGCACAAAATACGGACTGAATGCCAGAATTTTTTGCAGTAAGCAAGTCAATTTCACTGTCGCCAATCATGACTGCTTCATGTTTTTTTAATCCTGTTGCTTCAAGAATTTTCATAATAACACTAGGGTCAGGTTTGTATATCTCTTCATTTGAGCCACATATATAACTAAAAAAGGCTTCACCTGCAATACGTTCAACTATTGTTTTTGCGAGCGTATCAGATTTATTTGTTGCAACGGCAAGTGTGATACCATTTGCTTTTAGTTCATCGAGTACATCAAGTACACCAACAAAAAGTTTTGCGTCGTCGACTTTATTTTCACTATAATATTTTTTGTATAATTCTATCATTCGGTCAATATTTTCTTCTGATGTGTTTTTACCGAGAGCCGCCGCACAGGTATGTTTTAAACCCTGTCCTATGAAATTTTTATAGGAATTTTTATCATAAGTCGGAAATCCCATAATATCAAGAGCATAATTGCCAGCAGAAGTAATGTCATCAAGGGTATCGAACAGTGTGCCGTCTAAGTCGAAAATTGCCAATTTTTTCATAATTGTGATTTTCACCCGCTTTTTTTTTATAAATCACAATATTATATCATAAAGTGAAAAATATAACAAATATAAATTTACTCACAAAAAAGTGATTTTTTTGGTGAAGTTGCCGATATTATAGTATTTTAACTAAAAAATATCAAATTATGTAGTTTAAAGTAGTGAGTATTTATATACAAGACTGTCCTAAAACTTATTTTTTATAGTTTTTTTATGTAAGTAAGAGGGTTTGTGGGATTCGCCCACGATAAGTTGCCCCACTTATCAGGTGTTCCTACTCGCAACAACCATTACTTACAAAAATTACAAAAAAATAAGTTTAGGTTTATTAAGTAGAAAAACGTGACAGTAAAATGACGATTATATTTTACAAATCCGCGAAAAGACCAGCGGTGGTGGGCTGCATAAAAATTAGTACAACTTTAATATAATATTAATATGATAGAATTTAAGTTAAAAAATATACTCTTTCAGTTCAATTTTTTATTTTTTACAGTGTTTTTACTACTACTAATGTTTAAGCACTCTTTTTATATTTTTTCAGCAATTTTAATACACGAAATTGCTCATTTAATTACAATGAGTTTTTGGGGTGTTAAAATTAAAAACTTTTCTTTTATTGGTGCGGGAATAATTTTAACACCTACTGATGATTTTCGACCTAAATATCAAGATTTTTTGATTGCAATAAGCGGATGTTTTATGAATTTTTTTATTGCTATTGTTTTTGCAAATATTAATGAAACTTTTGCTCTTTGTAATTTATATCTCGGGCTATTAAACATAATGCCTTCTAGAAATCTTGACGGAGGTACTGCTATATTAAAAATATTTAACAGTTTGATTTTTTTGCGAATATTAAGCTTTTTAATGATATTTATTCTAATAATTTATATTCTAATCGCAGGATTTAATATTTTTCTCTGTATAATAACATATTTTTTGATTATTGATACGCTCTTGTAAAGTATTGCCCGTTATACATGACAATGACATTTATCTGCGTAATTTTTATATAATTAAATAGACTTGTTCTAAAACTTATAGAAAACTTGTTTAATTCGGTAGAGAGGTGTGAGGGGCGTATACCCCCGTAGCAGGGGTCCACTTTACATACTCTTTAATAAACACTATTTTACATTAACTTAAACTAATAAATGTAACAGTAAAAAAATTGATACTTGCAGATAAGAAAGAATTATGTTAAAATATCCGTTATATGAAAAAAATAATGGCTATTTTGCTTATTTTAACTATTGTAGTTAATATTACAAGCTGTACGAAAGTAAAAAAGAGTTCTGCTACTACTGACAGTAGCGGGACTGCTATTGTTACGTCAACTGATAATCCAGATTTGTCATATGTACCAACACAAACTTTTGATGTCATTCCTAAAAAATCAATTGTCCCTGCAAAAACTTATGAATTACAAAAAAACGAATATCTTGAAAGACTTGAAGCAGAAAACCAAGGGATTGCGGGACTTAAAATTAATGACGAGATTGACGGATATTCAGGAGACGGATATGTAACAGGTTTTAAGAGCATTAGCAGTTTGAATATACCTGCCCAGGTTTTTGGAGCAGGTCATTATAACATAACCGTTTGTTTTTATGCAAAAGAAATGGGTGCGTCTGCAAGTTTGAAAGTCAATTCCTCGCCGATTGGAGATTTTTCACCTACAAAAGAAAAAATATATCTAACTGCTACTTTTTCTGAATTATTTCTTGAACAAGATAATATTATCACTATTGTATCAAAAGACGGGAATATTAATATTGACTATATCGAAATTTCAAATTCTGAATTGACAGATATTAAACCTGTATCAAGCACTCTCTCAAATTCTAACGCAACCGAAGAAACTAAATCTTTGATGAAATATCTGACTGATAATTATGGTAAGAAAATTATCACAGGGCAATATGTTTCTTCTCCTCAAAATTTAGAATTAAATTTATTACGTGAAAAAACTTCACAATATCCAGCTATACGTTTTGGCGATATGAGTGCATACACATATGACAATAATTATGGCGAGGTTAACTCTGCACTTGACTGGGCATTAGGCGGCGGCGGAATTGTCGGCGAAATGTGGTATTGGCTTTCACCTAATGGTTCGCATTCTATCTATACAGCCGATAATGGGTTTAATATTTTAAATGCTTTAACAAATATAGACATATCGCAAAAAACTACCGAAGAAATTGAACAACTTTATGCTGATAAAAAGATAACACAGGAGTGTTATTTAATATTAAAAGATATTGATTTAATTTCAGAAAAACTGAAAATTTTCAAAGATAATAATGTTCCCGTGCTTTGGCGACCTCTTCATGAAGCAGGCGGTCAATGGTTTTGGTGGGGAGTAAATGAAGCTGTGTATAAATGGCTTTGGTCGTTGCTATATAACCGCATGACAAATTATCACCAGCTTAATAATTTGATTTGGATTTGGAACGGACAAAGTAAAGATTATTTAGTGCCAATGACACAATATGATATTGCTTCTTTGGATATTTATCTGCGCGATGAAACTGATTTTTCCTCACGTTCTGCACAGTTCAAATGGCTGAGCAAAATTACTGAACAAAAAAAACTTCTTGCAGTCAGCGAATGCGGAAATTTGCCGAAAATTGACGCAATGTTAAGAGATAAATCAATGTGGTCTTTCTTTGGTTTATGGTACGGAGAATATATTTCAAATTCAGGTTTTGCACTGACAGAAGGTTATAATTCGCTTGATGATTTTTATAATATTTATAATTCAGAAAAATCAATTACGCTTTATGATTATGTGAATAGGTAAAGGCAATAATTATAGTTAAATTATTAACTATTAACTGTCGTCCGCGGGACGACTGGGCTACCTATCCAATTTTACCTTTTAACTGTCATTTGTGGGACGACTGGGTATCTCTTACCTATTCATTTTTATCTATTAACTGTCGTCCGCGGGACGACTGGACACCTATTAATTACTAACTATTACCCTATTAACTAAGAACTTGACCACATAAAGATAATATGATAAAATAATAAAATGAGATATACAAGTGATTTAAGTGACAGTCAATGGGAAATAGTAAAGGAATACTTTCCAGTTGGGAATAAAAGTAAATATGAAAAACGAGAGCTTGTGAACGCTGTTCTATACCTAGTTAAAACAGGATGTCAATGGCGGAATTTGCCGTCCGACTTTCCGAAATGGAAAGCAGTACAGATGTTTTATTATCGTGCATGTCAAAAAGGCATTTGGGAAAAAGTGCAACATGAACTCGTGGCTAAAACCCGCATGGCAAAAGGGAAAAATGCAAGTCCAACATACGGTTTAATCGATTCTCAAT
>BNZF01000006.1 GCA_026000865.1 Clostridia bacterium | reverse complement strand
CCAAAAAAAAAAAGAAATGGAGTTTATCCTCTAAAAGACCGTGGATATAAAACTTAATTTTCCTAATCTGATTTTTAAACATCAAAGGAAACAGAAAAACATTAACGCCTCGAAAATAAAACTTCTCTTTATTGGTATTATTTTAAAAATAAAATAAAACGGTTTCAAAAAACTTCTTCACTAAAAAAATTTCAAATATATTGAAATTTTATTTGACAAAAGTTTGAAGAATGATATAATAGTATAAATTGTAACTATACTGTAACTATATTCGATTAATTTCAAAATATTTCAAATGTGAATCCCCTTTTGAAATTTGCGACATTAGCCGATTTTACCAAAATTAAGGTGTTACTATAAGGCACATACATAAAATATTAGCATTGAATTGTAATAATTTTTTTAAAAAAAGCGGGATGTAGGGATTAGCCACGCTTACTTTCAAAAATTATAAAAAGTAAATTTTAGAACAAGTCTAAATATTAACCCAAAATTAATTTTAAGTTAGAACTATATTTTTGATAATTTGAGGTATACAATGGACTATTCAGACTATAAAAATTGTAAACATAGCATAAAACAATTTCTAAGCATATTTATTATTGTTTTTATGTTAATTCCGCTGTTTTCCATTAAGTTAACGGCTGATACTGATACACCGATAATTACTGCATATATGCCTGATAAAACAACTTTTATGAATGAACGTGTTGCTTTCAACGTGGTTGCAGACGGTGGCGGTGTCCCGATTACTAAACGAGTATCAAGTGCTATTCAAGCGGCAGAGTACGTTGATGGTGAATATGGACGTTTTGTTTGCAATCTTGGAGATGAACAAGCCATTTATTTTCCTGATTTGGAAAAAATTGATATTCCTTTTTCAACTGTTGAAGCCAGAGCGTATGCCGCTGTCGGCAGTGGCCTTTCGCTGTCGTCTTGGGAAAGTACTTCTACATTTTTACCTGCAATTACTTCTGAACACACCTATTTGTCCAGTCACTTTGAAAGAGAAATCTCTGTGGAAAGTGACGAAAAATGTTTTGAAAAAGTCCTTTCTGGTGAAGCAGAAATTGCAATAATTTCTGTATATAACGGAATGGAAATTAATCTTCCAGAGGGCATTGAATTTGTCGGAGCGATTGAAACAAGACCAACCTATTGCTGGTATAATAAAGGCGATACACAAACAGCAGAAATTCTGAGAAATGGCTTTACGGAATTAATTACAACAGGTAGAATTGAACGTATCCGCAATGGTGAATCTATTAACGCAACTTCTCTAAAATCCGTATTGTTACTGTCATCATACAGCAAAGAAATGGAATGGACATCGCAAGGTGAACAAGCTGTTCGCGACTCTTTTAAAAAATATAAAGAACCTGTATCTCTTTTCTCCTATGAAATGAATTTTTATCGAACAGATAACCGCGAAGCTCAATATGAAGCCCTTGAAGACTATATCCGTGCGACTTTTATGGCGGAATATCCCGATATAATAATCGCGACTGACAACGACGCTCTATCATTTTTGAAAGAATATTACGCAAAATATTTCTATGGCACTCCTGTTGTATTTTGTGGTATAAACTATTTTGACGAAAGCATGCTTAATGGTTTTTCACAATTTGCCACAGGTATTACAGAATCTGTATACGCAGAAGAAACAATAGACCTCGCTTTGAAGTTAAATCCTGAAATAAATCAAGTATTTGTTGTACTTGACAACACTTCAAGCACAAGTATTATCAAAGAATTTTTGATAAAAGAATTGGAAGAAAAATTTAGCAATTTAACAATTTCCACCTCTACTAACCAGTCATATCAAGACCTTGTCAAAACAATAGAAAGTTTTGATGAGGATACTGTTGTGCTTATCGGTTCATATTTTACCGATGGCAACAGAGTATTTCTGCCCGAAAATATAATCACTCCGCTGATTTCAAAAGCGTCAAAACTACCTGTTTATTGTCTTATGTCAAACTATGTTGGCTATGGTGCATTAGGCGGATATGTCAGCGACAGCTACTCTTTTAACTATGGTGCGGCGGAGATTGCAAAAAGAGTACTGGATGGTGAAGATGTTGCCTCTATCCCGATTTTTGAGGATAACTCTGAAAATCTCGAATACAGCAAATATATAATTGACTGGCAAGTAATGAAAGAATTTAATATACCTGAGGAAGATTTGCCGAAAAAAATTACTTTTCTTAATAAAGAACTGAAATTTTATGAGCAATATCCAAAAGAAACAGCAACTGCTGTTATTATCATACTTTTCGCTGTTTTATTAATTATATTACTAACAACATTCTCACTTATTATTCGTGCAAAAAACAAAAAAGTTGAAATGGCGAAAAATAATTTAGATGAAATTGTTAAAGAGCGTACATTAGAATTGGAAATGACAATTGAAAAACAAAATTTAATATCCAACTCTAATCCGCAAGTTATCTTTACTGTTGACAGAGAAGGAAAAATAATACACTGTAACCCTATTGCTGTGAAGCTTTTCGGTTATGATAATAAATGGGACGCGTTGGTAAACCTCAACAAAGAAATTGCAGAACTTATTGATGAAAAACAAAGAAACGGCAGAACCGCTATTTCACTGCATGAGCGTGTTGAAGGCGTTTTTCGCGAAGGTTACGACAGAGAGGTAACTCAACTTAATGTACACGGCGAAAAAATGGTTCTTGATATAACTTATATTAGAGTACCTATTAAAAATGATTTTGAAGTTATTTGTTATGCTTCTGTTATCACTGAACTTGCCGATGCAATGGCTGCTGTTGAGCAAGCTAACGCAAAACTTAACGCCAGCACGCAAACTCTTGACAGGGTTTTCAACGTAATGGAACAACTTGTATTCCGTTGCGATGAACACTTGAAACTTGTTGATGTTAACCAAGCAGTTTTGAATACCTTTGGATACAATGACAAACTTGAAGCACTTATTCGCTGGCCTGTTGAAATTGACGGTTTTATTTTGAATAATCAATCTGACGAAAACGTCAAGATAAGCGTTTGGTCAAAAATCAAAGAAGCACAGAAAAAAGGTCAAGTTCATGCTGAATATACTTTTTTAATCAATGATAAAACCTTGATTATGAACTGTGTTTTTATCCGTGTTCCAAGCGGTAACGGATATGGAATTGTGCTTTATTGTAACGATATTACAGAACTACGTAATGCAATCAACTCTGCTAATGCCGCAACACAAGCAAAATCTGAATTTCTTTCTAGTATGAGCCATGAAATGCGTACTCCTCTCAATGCTATAATCGGAATGAGCGGAATAGCAGCAGGAAATACCGACTTAGAAAAAGTTTTATATTGCGTCAATAAAATCAACGAGGCTTCGCACCACTTGCTCGGTGTTATAAATGATGTGCTTGATATGTCTAAAATTGAAGCTAACAAAATGGAATTAATATCCGAAGAGTTTAATTTTGAAAAAGCTTTAATACGAGTTGCAAATATTATCAACTTCCGTATTGATGAGAAAAAACAAAATTTTACCGTACGCACTGTTGACATACCAAATTCTCTTATCGGTGATGAACAAAGGTTCTTACAAGTATTAACAAACTTGCTATTCAATGCTACAAAATTTACCCGCGAAGGCGGAACTATCCGCGTCACAGTTCAATTGGTTGAAGAAATCGACAATATTTGTGAAATTCTTGTTTCTGTCAAAGACAATGGTATCGGAATGAACAAAGAACAACAAAAACGGCTTTTCAAACCATTCAACCAAGCGGATGCAAGCACGACACGCAGGTTTGGTGGCACTGGTTTAGGTCTTGCAATCTCTAAACGCATCGTTGAAATGATGAATGGCAACATTTGGGTCGAGAGCGAAGAAAATGTTGGCAGTGAATTTTTCTTCAATTTCAAAATGCCAAAAGGTAAAAGCATTTCGCAAAGGCTTTTAGCACCGAATAAAAACTGGGATAATGTAAAAATCTTGGCTGTTGACGATGATATAGATATTCTCAACTATTTTGAAGAAATTTGTGCAATTAACAAACTGCATTGTGAAACTGCCGTTGGAGCAGAAGCGGCTATCGAAAAGATTAAAACGAACGGCTGTTATGATATTTATTTTGTTGATTTTATGATGCCAAACGTTAACGGAATTGACCTTGCCGCAAAAATTAAATCAAATTCTACCAATAAATCTGTTGTTATAATGGTTTCTTCGGCTGAGTGGGTGACTATCAAAGACGACGCCGTTAAAGCAGGAGTAGATAAATTTTTACAAAAACCGCTATTCCAATCCACAATCGTTGACGCAATTAATGAATGTATCGGCGTGCCTGACGACAAACCATTTGACGCAAATGTGACATATGATTTCAGTGGCAGACAGCTATTAATCGCGGAGGACATTGAGGTTAACTGCGAAGTCGTTGCAGCACTCCTTGAAAACACAAAAATCAAAATTGATTTTGCTGAAAACGGCTTGCGTGCAGTTGAAATGTTCAACGAAAACCCGTTAAAATATGACTTGATATTCATGGACGTGCATATGCCCGAAATGGACGGATATACCGCAACAAAAGAAATCCGTCAAAGCCTAAAATCGCGTGCACAAACCATTCCGATTGTTGCAATGACCGCGAATGTTTTCAAAGAGGACATCGACAAATGCTTTGCAGCAGGTATGAACGCCCACATTGGTAAACCCCTCGACGTCTTGCAAATTAATGAGATTATTAGGAAATATATAAAATGAAATAAAACGCTCCGATATTACTCGGAGCGTCAATATTTTAAGAATAGTTTAACTTTAAAATAGTGAGGTCGTTCTCTCTAAAAAGTGGGGCTATGTACTGTAACAGCCCACTGGACTGTTGCTTGTACCGTCGCATCCCACACCCTCTTGATTTTTTAACGTTAGAACAATACAAAAAAAGATTATTAAGTTTTAGAACAAGTCTATTCTATACTATAATTATATTAAGCTACTCGCCAAAATTATTTCGCAATTTCCAAAAGTTTTGCAACAAAAAAGTCTATTTCTTCGGTGGTGTTGTAGAACGCGAGCGACGGGCGAGCAGTGCCTTCAAGCCCAAAATGACGCAAAATCGGTTGTGCACAATGGTGCCCTGCACGGATTGCTATTCCGTTTGAGCCCATGTGTTTTGAAATTTGTTCAAGAGAAACTCCGTCCAAAATAAACGATATTACGCTGGCTTTATTTTTCGCGTTACCGATAATGTGCAAGCCATTGATTGCTCTTAATTTTTCGGTTGCATATTCCAAAAGAAAATGCTCATATGCGGCGATATTTGCAATGCCAATTTCGGATACATAGTCAAGTGCGGCTCCAAGTCCGACCGCGTCCGCTATGTTGCCTGTTCCTGCCTCAAATTTCTGGGGTGCTTTGTGGTATTGCGTGCGTTCAAAAGTTACATCAGAAATCATGTTTCCGCCACCTTGATACGGCTGTGCAGATTCTAAAACATCACTTTTGCCATAGACAGCACCAATTCCCGTTGGACCATAAATTTTATGTCCCGAAAACACAAAAAAGTCTGCGTCAAGTGCTGCAACATTCAAAGGAATATGCGAGATAGATTGTGCACCATCAACAAGAATTTTCACTCCAAAACTATGTGCAATTCCAACGAGTTCTTCGACAGGTGTGACTGTTCCGAGTGCGTTTGAAACATGTGCGGTGGATACAAATTTTGTTCGTCTATTAAAAAGTTTTGCATATTCAGATAGAATTATTTGTCCGCTTTTGTCAACAGGTGCAACTTTTAAAACTGCTCCTGTTTGCTGTGCAATAATCTGCCAAGGGACAATGTTTGCGTGATGTTCGAGTAATGTCAAAATTATCTCGTCACCAGGAGAAAGCAAGGATTTAACATAACTTTGAGCAACTAAATTAATGCTCTCAGTGGTACCTCTTGTAAAGACAATATTATCCGCTGAGGGCGAGCCTATAAAGTTAGCAACTTTTCGCCGAGCCGCTTCATATGCATCAGTTGAACGAGCCGCAAGAGTATGTGCTCCGCGGTGAACATTTGAATTTTCGTGTTCATAATAATATGTCAAACGGTCAATTACAGCCTTTGGACGCTGTGTTGTTGCGGCATTATCAAACCATATTAACGGTTTACCGTCAACAATTTCAGAAAGAATTGGGAAATCTGCACGGATTTTTGACAGTGGTATATTACCAACATATGCAGAAGTTTTTTTAGGATTATGCTGTGCTTTGTTAGCGTTACTAGCATAATCATGAGGAATTAAATCCGTTCCCTCACGCACAACAGAAGGGCTGTACCCTTGTATTTGCACATTATGCACATCAGATATTGATGGACTGTAACCCTGTATTTGTGATAGTTCGTTAACTGTAAACTGGTCATAATTTTGTGAAAGATTACGAATATCAAAAGCACTGTTTTTAGCAACAGGTTTGTATCCCCCAGAAAACCCATTAACATTTGTGCTATGACTTTCAGAAATAGCAGGGCTGTCCCCCCCTGTTAACACATCAGAAGGACTATAACCCTGTATTTGTGAGAGTTCGTTAACTGTAAACGGGTCATAATTTTGTGAAAGATTACGAATATCAAAAGCAATGTAATCTTGAACATTAGAACTATATCCCTGTGAAACTTCATTAGCATTTTGACTAAGATTTTCAGAAGCATAACCTTGTGAAAATTCGTTATCATCGGAAAATAGGTTGTAATTTTGAGCGTTTTGTAATTGAATATCTGCGGCAAAATAGCGTTCCGCCAAGGCTAAAATTTCCGCCTCGCTCGGAATTTGGTTATACCTCACTTCTGGTATATTCATAATAATCACCTACTTCAACATCTTCAAGCACAGCAATAGCATCATCGGCAAGGATTGCAGCGGAGCAATAAAGCGACAACAAATATGACGCAAGTCCATTATCATCAACACCGCGAAAACGTACTGATAGTCCGCGTGAATGTTCGTTTTGAAGCCCTGACTGATAAAGACCGATAACACCGCGTTTATTTTCACCTGAGCGAACAAGCAAAATATTTGTCTTACCCGATTTTGATTTCGGACTTTTCAATCCGTCAACAAGCAATTTATCTGTTGGGATAATAGGTACTCCACGCCAAAGAATGAAATTTCCACCATTAATGTTTGCCGTCACAGGAGGTACACCGCGACGTGTTGCCTCACGTTCAAACGCGGCAATTGCACGTGGATGAGCCAAGAAAAATGACGGTTCTTTCCAAACTTTTGCAAGTAGTTCATCTAAATCATCAGGCATCGGAGCACCATAACGTGTTTGAATGCGTTGATTATCTGCTACATTTTTCAAAAGACCATAATCATCATTGTTAATTATCTGGCTTTCTTGACGTTCACGCAAGCTTTCAATCGCCAACACCAACTGCTCATTTGTTTGGTCATAAGGAGAACTGTATACGTCTTGAATACGTGTATCAACATTCAAAATCGTTGAAACAGAACTCAATTTATATTCGCGTGGTTTTGTTTGATATTCAATATAACCTTGCGGAATTTTTACATCTTTCGGGTCTTGTGAGCAAAGCACATCAAGCGGAGTATCTCCCTCAACGACTTTGTTTACGCGGTAAATCCCGCTATCCAACCCCTTAAATTCAAGAAATTTTGTAATCCAGCGTGGTGTAATCGCCCCAAATTGCGGGCGTGTTTTTGTGACATCGGCAAGTTGGTACGCAGCTTCGCGTCCAAGTGCATTATATTTTTCTGACATTTTATTACTCCTTAATTTTGTATAATTTTTTTGTAAACTAGCCAAACTTGTTTTAACAAATCTAATAATTTGTTATTTTTTTACAAATTAAGATAAACATATTGCAATATTTGTCTATCTGATAATTTGTTTAATTTTTACGAATGTAAGATAAAAATATTGCTGTATTCAACTACACTTTCTTAGGGCTTGGGCTTAGGGCTTAGGCTAGTTGAACAAGATAACATTATCTTCCAAATAGGCTCTGTATAAACTTAGAAATCATTTATGACTTGCTTGAAATAAATATTACATGCTCTAAACAATAGCTATTCACCATATCTATTAAAATTTGATATAACATAACTTAAACTAACAGCTAATATTGTGGTAAACTTTTATCTACGTCTCTCGCCCAAGCGTTTAGCCCGTCTTGCAGGTTTAACATTCTGCCCTTATATCCTGCTTCTTCGAGGGCTTTAATTGCAAAAATACTTCTCTGCCCGATTTTGCAAATAAACACAGTGTCGATAGTCGGGTCAATTTCGTCAATTCTGCGTTCTAACTGCCCGAGCGGAATTGCTTTTGCGTTAGGAAATTTTACAATTGCACGCTCATGCGGTTCTCTTGTATCAATCAACTGAATTTTTTCACCCGAATCAAGACGTGCTTTTAATTCAAGTGCGGTAATTGTTTCGATTGGTTTTTCGGCAGTATTTTTTTTCAAACCGCAAAACTGTTCATAATCTATTAATTCGTGAATTGTCGGATTTTTACCGCAAATCGGACAGTTTTCGTCATGTGCTAATTTTAACTCGCGAAATTTCATAGTCCAAGCATCAAAAAGCAATAATCGTCCGATTAATCCTTTATCACCGCCGACTATCAGTTTAATGACTTCGGCAGCCTGAATTGTTCCGACAATTCCCGGTAAAACACCCATCACCCCGCCCTCCGAACAAGACGGAACAAGTCCAGGTGGAGGAGGTGACGGGTACAGACATCGGTAACAAGGGCCTTTACCGGCATAGAAAACGCTGGCTTGTCCCTCAAACTGAAAAACAGAGCCATAAACATTCGGTTTGCCAAGCAGAACACACGCGTCATTTACAAGATAACGAGTTTGATAATTATCCGTACCATCAGCTACTATATCATAATCTTTTATAATGTCAAAAGCATTCTCTGATGTTAGTGCTGTATTATATTCTTTAACCGTCACATTAGGGTTAAGTCCTTTGATTTTATCACGTGCAGAGGCTACTTTCGGTCGGTCAATATCACGTGTACTGTGTATAATTTGGCGTTGCAAATTAGATGCTTCAACAACATCAAAATCTACTATTCCGAGAGTTCCAACACCTGCCGCCGCTAAATATAAAGCAAGGGGAGCACCAAGTCCACCTGTTCCGATAAGTAAAACCTTAGCAGCTTTAAGACGTTTTTGTCCGTCAACTCCAATTTCGGGCAAGAGTAAATGACGGCTATATCGTCCTATCTCATCATTTGTTAGGTCGTTTAAACGTTCTTCGGGAATAATACTCATATGCTATTTTCCTCCCGCAATCGCAGGGACTAGCATTACCTCGTCTGCATCTTTCAAAGGCGTTTGAAGTCCGTCACGGTCTTTAATATTAGTATCTCCGATAAATAAATTAACATATTCACGAAGTTTACCCGTATCATCATAAAGATGTTTTTTAATTGCGGGGTACTCCTGAGTTAGTGCGATAATAGCCTCTCCGACATTCTCAGCAGAAACCTCAACTGATGATTTCCTATCAGTAAACGCACGCAATGCGGTTGGAATAAGTAAAGTTACAGCCATAATATCTATCTCTTTTCTTTTTTATTTTTTAGGTTACAGTAAATAGGTAATAGGTAACAGTGAATAGGTAATAGGTGTGGTGTCGCCCTGCGGGCGACATTCGTGACACGTAAATGAACGATTATTTTACTATCGTGTTTTACGACTTTAATAAGAATTTCTGTTGTGACTACCAAAACTCGACTGTAAACTAAGCTCTTGTTTACGCGTCGTAAATGTCGCCCGCAGGGCGACACCACACCTATTACCTATTCACTGTTACCTATATCTATTACCTATACCTATTCACACTATTTTTTCACTTGAAAAATCCACACGGTCCTCAGACAATTCCCATGATGTAAAATCAACAGATTTTCCGTCCTGCACAGAAACAATAACATAAGAATAAAAGGGCAGGGCATGGTCTTTATCATATTGCGAAGGTCTTGCAGGAGCATTTGGGTGTGAATGATAAATACCCACTAAATCAAGTCCGCGTTTTATTGCCGTGTGTTCCGCTTTCATAAAATCCTCAGGAGTTATCACAAAACGATGATATTGTTCATCATTTTCGCGAGCATTTTCTATTGGCAAAATATCAATTACAATTCGTGAACCATCCTCTTCAACTTGTCCAAGCAACACACCGCAACACTCATTAGGGAATAATTTTTCACCATGTGCACGAATATTTTCAGATATTTCAGCCTTTGAAAATTTAATCATATGACCTCCAAGGCTATTTTTATTTTTAATGCCAACACTATTTAAAATTAACGAAACTAAGCGTTTTTTATTAAATTAAGGCCTCAAAAAACACTTTTTAAACTACCATATTAATGGCAAAAAACACGAGCGTGGGGCGTGCTACCCACCTTAGAGGTGGCGAATTTAGTACTGTAACAGTCCACTTGACTGTTGCTCATACTGTCGCACCGCACCCCTACTAAATAACAGGTTAATAAAACAGATTTACTAAAATTAATAAATTTCAAAAGTTAATTCGCATTTTTAATAAATAAGGTAATATGTTGATATACTACTCAAATTACTATTATAAAACAAGTTATGGATATGTTCTTTGTCAAATTCTTAATTTTTTATAAATAAACAAATTTTTCAATTCTAAACATTCCAAAAAGCATCTGATGTATAACGTGAACCGCTGTCGCAAAGAATTGTAACAACTACCGAACCGCTCGGTAAAGTATGACACAACTCCAAAGCTGCTGATACATTCGCACCCGAACTTATACCTACAAAAATGCCCTCTTGCTTTGCAAGTTTTCGTGTCATTTCATAAGCTTGCTCGGTTGAAACTTCAACAACGCTGTCCTCTAAACTTTCATCAAGGATACCTGGTTTAATCGTGGTTTCCATATGTTTAGTTCCCTCGATACCATGAAACGGCGAAGAGGGCTGAACCACAACAGTTACAATTGAATTGTTTTCCTTTTTGAGACGCCTCGATGTTCCAACAAAAGTTCCCGATGTTCCCATTCCTGCTATGAAATGGGTAACTTTTCCGCCTGTTTGCTCCCAAATCTCCAAACCTGTTCCATTATAATGTGCAAAAGGGTTAACAGGGTTATTATATTGGTCAGCATAAAAATATTTTTCAGGATTTTTCGCAACTTCCTCACGGACAGCATTGAATGCACCGTCGCTACTTTCAAGCGGACTTGTTTCGATAATTTTTGCACCAAAACTTCGCATAATCGACTTGCGTTCAGCACTCGTATTTGCAGGCATATAAAGCGTAACGGGATACCCATAAGCCGCACCTATCATCGCATATGCAATGCCTGTATTACCGCTTGTTGCGTCAATAATTGTTTTATCTTTTGAAAGCTTTCCACTCGCAATCCCGTCAGCGATTATAGCTGTTGCCGCACGGTCTTTCACAGAACCGCTTGGATTAAAAAATTCCGCTTTTGCAAAAAGTCTCACTCCTGCGGGAAGTGCATCAATTCTATTAAGTTCAATTAATGGGGTGTTGCCCACTGTATCTAGTATACAAATCTCTAATCACCTTATTTCACTATCTATTTATGCTGGCTATTTCTTTTGGATATAAAAAATCAAATTGAACACATACAATACATATAAATTAGATATGTATTGTATGTTATATGCGTATTGTATCACACGTTTTAGATAGTGTCAAATGTTTTTTTGATAAAACAATACGATATAGCACAAGGATATTACAATTAAAATACTGCTACTTATTAAAATTGTTAAATTTTTAAGTTTTGCCTATGGAATATAATAACAGGGTTGCGGGTCGAAGTCCCTGCATATCTTTGTCCCCGACACTCCTTACTTACAAAATAAACCATAATTAAGTAAGTTTTAGAGCAATACAATAATATCTGCAACTCCTGACAAGCTGTTTAAAATATAAATTAACTGCGGAGTTTATAATATGCTTATTCTAAAACTTAATAACCTGTCTTTTTTGTATTACTATAACGTTAAAAAAATAAAGACGGGTGTGGGGTGCGCCAGTCTGCTTAGCCAAGTGGGCTGTTACAATACCTCGCCCCACTTTTTAGAGAGAACGAACTCAATATTTACAAGTTAAACTATTTATGGATGGAATAAGATTTTAGAACAAATCTAATATGCTTATTCTAAAAATATGTCATATTATTAAACCTGTTAAATAAATTTAAATAAGTTTTTTTAGAACATGATTATCAAATATTCTTTTTAACCATACTCAAACCAACTTTACCGCGTTCTTTATCAATATTACTAACCCAAACGGTAACAGTATCACCAACTGAAACTACTTCTGTCGGATGTTTTATAAATTTTGTTGTTAACTTTGATACATGAACCAGACCGTCATTTTTCACACCGATGTCAACAAAAGCACCAAAATCAACAACATTTCGGACCGTTCCTGTTAATTCCATGCCGATAGTAAGGCCGTCAAAAGATTTAACTTCCCGAGAAAATATAACCTCAGGGGCATTGTCACGCGGGTCACGACCTGGTTTTTGGAGTTCAGCGATTATATCAAGCAAAGTCGGCAAGCCAACACCTAATTCTTTCGCGATTTCAGCAGAATTTCCATCAAGACGTCCGATTAGTTTTTCAGCCACAACATAACTTTCTGGATGGACAGATGTCGCGTCCAGCGGATTTTTACCGTTAGCAATACGCAAAAATCCCGCACATTGCTTAAAGGCTTTATCTCCGAGTTTGGGTACTTTTTTGAGTTGTTTGCGGTCTGTAAAACCACCATTTTCTTCACGATAAGCGACAATATTTTTGGCAACAGCAGAATTTATTCCCGCGATATATGACAATAACGCAGAACTTGCCGTGTTCAAATCAACTCCAACGCGGTTTACGCAGTTCTCAACCGCCGCCGCAAGAGTTTTATCAAGATACGTCGCATTAAGGTCATGCTGATATTGTCCAACTCCAATTGATTTAGGAGGAATTTTTACGAGTTCCGCAAGCGGGTCTTGAAGCCTGCGTCCAAGTGACATTGCTCCGCGAGTTGTTACATCCAAATCAGGATATTCCTCGCTTGCGAGTTTTGACGCAGAGTAAACACTCGCACCAGCCTCATTTACAATAGTATATTTAACTTGCGGGTATGATTTTTGCAAAAAGTCTGAAACAATTTGCTCTGTTTCACGGGAAGCCGTGCCGTTTCCAATGACAATTACATTGATTTTATGTTTGTCAATTAAACGTGACAAAGTTCTTTCAGTACCGATAACATCATTTTTTGGTGCAGTCGGATATATTGTTGTATATTCAAGCAATTTGCCGTATTCATCAAGCACAGCAACCTTACAGCCTGTTCTAAAACCAGGGTCAATGGCAACAACACGTGCGTTTTTTACAGGACGTGTCATCAGCAAATTTTCGGTGTTTTTTGCAAATATTTTAATCGCATCTGTTTGTGCACGTTCAGTCAGTTCTCCACGAATTTCACGTTCCAAACTCGGTGAAATAAGTCGTTTATAACTATCCGCAATTGTTGTTTTTAGCAGTTCAAAGAAAATCGATTGAGCTGTAATGATACTACGTTCAATACGTGCTGTAAAAAAATTCACATCAACTGTTAATTTTACACGTAATTTCTTTTCATTTTCACCACGATTTATCGCTAAAATACGATGGTTTGGGATTTTTGAAACTGGTTCGGAATAGTCATAATACATCTCATAAACTGTTTTTTCGTCTTTATCAACAGCTTCACTCGTTAAAAGCCCATGAATTCGTGTAAGGTTACGTAAAGCCGCAATTAAATCAGCGGATTCTGCAATGCGTTCCGCAATTATGTCACAAGCTCCCGCAATAGCATCCTCAGTATTTTCAACGCCAAGTTCAATATTAATAAATGGTGTGGCAATTTCATTTATATCACCGCTTGTCACCGCTTGCTCCCAAATTATTTCTGAAAGAGGTTCAAGTCCTTTCTCTTTTGCTTTGCTCGCACGGGTAACTCGCTTTTTGGCGAACGGTTTATATAAATCCTCAACTCGTTGCAATACAGTTGCTTTCTCAATTTCCGCCGCAAGTTCGGGAGTAAGTTTACCTTGCTCGTCAATCAGACGAGTCACTTCCTCTTTACGTGAAACAAGGTTTTTCAAGTATGTCAAACGCTCATCTAAGTCACGCAAAACAGTATCCGCAATTCCACCTGTCGCCTCCTTTCGGTAACGTGCGATAAACGGTATCGTATTGCCATCTTCAATCAAATCTATTGTCGTCGCAATTTGTTCTGCTGTTAGCTTAAACTCTGCGGCGAGTATTGCTGGTATATTCATAATTTTCTACCTTTCTTTTTTTAGTCCTCACATTGTTTTTTTTAGTCCTCACATTGTTTTCAAGATGATTTATTCCAACTGCTCTATCTTTATTTTGATTAATTTGCAACTCCATGGCTTTGGCTCGAACGATTTCAACCATAGGTATTTTTTGTTTAAAACAAAGTTCGTACATAAACTATTTATTTGTTTTTCTAAGTTGTAAATCGTGGATTTTCGATAATATCCTTTTGAAATGTACCACGAAAATGCCAAAGACAACGGGAAAAGCGACAGTTCAGTGACTATCGGAGTACTGAATAAAAAATACGTACCCATACATTATATCATAAGTAAAATTTTCAATCAAGATTTTATAAAATTTTTGATTTACATTCTGTTTAACATCACGTAAAGTTTCGTTTAAAGAACAAAATTATAATTCATACAATAAAACAAACGAGGAGAAATTAAAATGACAAATTTAGCAATTCAAAGAGAATTAGTAAAGAAATTTGATAACTATAAAGCTAAATTTTATAAAATTTTTGATTTACATTCTGTTTAACATCACGTAAAGTTTCGTTTAAAAAACAAAATTATAATTCATACAATAAAACAAACGAGGAGAAATTAAAATGACAAATTTAGCAATTCAAAGAAAATTAGTAAAGACATTTGATAATTATAAAGCTAAATTTTTTTAATTTTTTGATTTACATTCTGTTTAACATTACGTAAAGTTTCGTTTAAAAAACAAAATTATAATTCACACAATAAAACAAACGAGGAGAAATTAAAATGACAAATTTAGCAATTCAGGCAAATGGATTAGTAAAAACATTCGGTAATAACCGCGCGGTTGACGGAGTAGACCTTAAAATTCCAACAGGCAGTATCTGCGGAGTTCTTGGACCTAACGGAGCAGGTAAAACCACCACAATCAATATGCTGGCAACGCTTTCAAAACCCGATGCAGGAAGTGCAAAAATCTTTGGATATGACGTGATGAAAGAAACTCAAAAAGTGCGTCAATTAATCGGATTAACAGGGCAGTTTGCCTCAATTGATGAGACTTTAACCGCAATGGAAAACCTCATGATTTTCGGCAGGCTGCATGGATATTCACGAAAAGACGCAAAGCGAAAAGCAAACGAACTTCTCGAAGAATTTGCATTGACCGAAGCGGCAAACAAAGCACTCTCGCAATTTTCAGGCGGTATGAGACGCAGACTCGACCTTGCAGCAAGTTTACTTTCAAACCCTCCGCTGATTTTTCTTGACGAACCAACAACTGGACTTGACCCTCGCACAAGAACACAAATGTGGAGTACAATCCGAAATCTTGTGAAAAACGGCTCAACTGTAATGCTGACAACTCAATATCTTGATGAAGCAGACCAACTTGCAGACAGTATTGTTGTTATAGACAAAGGTCGTGTAGTTGCTAACGACACTCCTGACGGTCTTAAAAAATCAGTTGGAGAAACTTCGCTTCAAATAACCGTTAAAAGTGCTGACAGTGTCCTTGACGCTGCACAAATTATTGAGCGTATACTCAAAACAAAAGTTCAAATATCAGAAAGCTCAGAATTAACCGCACCTATGAATAACACCAATAAATTAACCGATATTTTGACGGCTTTAAAAGAAGTCGGAATAACTCTAACAAATGTTAATTTACGTCAGCCCACATTAGATGAAGTTTTTTTTGCTTTAACAGGTAACACAGAAGTTAAAGAGGAAAACTAAACTTTTCCTGAAAATTATTTAAAATTCTAATAGACTTGTCCGTTAACCTAGAACGCGAACTCATAATCAACTAAAAAACATTCTTTACTTTTACAGCCAACATGGAGGAAAATTAAAATGAATAACGCACTTGCCTTAGACAAAAATATCGCCATTACACCTGCTTCGGAACGTGAACTCAAAAATCGAGTGAGCGTATGGACCGCAATTCAAAACACATTCACTTTTGCTCATCGCACACTTCTCAAAAGCATACGCAACCCCGAATCTTTTATGGACGTTACCATTATGCCCATTATGTTCACTCTCGTGTTTACATTTCTTTTCGGCGGTTCAGTTTCGGGTAGCATAGCAAACTATTTGCCGATTATTATTCCCGGTATTCTTATTCAAACTCTTATGACAAGCTGTGGTGCAGTTGGAGTTCAAATGCGTGAGGATATGGACAAAAGCATTACAAACCGTTTCAAATCTATGCCGATAGCACGTGTCGCACCGCTCGCGGGTGCGTTGCTCGCAGACATATTAAGATTTATTGTTGCAGGAATAGTAATATTCACAATGGGCGCAGTAATGGGTTACAAACCCGAAGCAGGTATACTCGCAGTTGTCGCAAGCATATTATTTATGACACTCATCGCTTGGGGATTAAGCTGGATGTTCACTTTCACTGCACTATCTGTAAGGTCGTCCACAGCCGCTTCCACAACCGGTATGTTGATAATGTTCCCTCTCTGTTTTATGTCAAACGCGTTTGTTCCGTCTGACGCTTTGCCGAGTGCGTTGAGATTTTTTGCCGAACATATCAATCCTGTGTCAAAAGCAGTTGCAGCTGTTCGCCAGATTTTAAGTGACGGCACAGTTGGCACAGACTTTTGGATGGCAATTGTAAGTGTAATTGTATTACTCATCATTTTCGTTCCACTTACTTTGAAAGTTTATACTAAAAAAGGATAATGATACTACGATAAGTTATAAAATTTTACAGATAAATGGTGTATTTAACAAAAATTATTTGGTTGTTTACTGACATTTTCAAAAATAAAATTACGCAAAAAAACTCCTGTCAAAGGCGGCAGGAGTTTTTCAATTTAACTACAAAATAAGGCAAATCATTGCATCCATGCTTAACACTTAACCTTTTCAAGCAAATTTCAATAAAATATGTTATAACTTTCCCAAACTCACAAACCGACAAAATATTTCGACAAAATTCGACATTCATCTTGACAAGGTATAAACACGGTATTATAATATCAAAAAGTTTAAGTTGAAAACTTTTTTGTCATAAATTCAAATAGAATTAAAATTTTAAGAACAGATTTTAGTATTTAACTTGTCCTAAAACTTACTTTTTATGGCTTTTTTGCAAGTAAAAAGGTTCAGGGACTAACCAACGATAATTGGTGTGTTCAGTCCAGTTATTCTAATTTATATTCAATAATTTTACTTTAAAAAACTCATAAATATCTATAATTTTTAGGATAAATATCCCTTTAAGAAAGAAAATAAATGCCAAAAATTTCAATAATAATGCCTGTATTTAATGCTCAAAAATATTTGAATCAGAGCCTAAACTCGATTGTTAATCAATATTTTGAAGACATAGAAATAATTTTAGTGAACGATGCGTCTACGGATAATTCGTTAAAAATCATGAAAAATTTTGTTTCAAGTGATGAAAGAATTACACTAATTAATTTCAAAAAAAGCAAGTCCTCGAATATGGCACGCAAAACAGCTGTTTTGAAATCAACAGGCGAATATATTTTATTTGTTGATGCTGATGATACAATTAACCTTGACACTTGCTCTATTTTATATCAAAAAATAACTGAGCTAAACGTAGATATATTGCAATTTGGTGTAAATGTCATTGATTGTGTCGGAAAACCGCAAATAGTCAATTTACTAAAAAAACGTCTTTCTGAGTTAAATATTAACAAAAAAGATTGCGATACTCTGCTTGATGAGTATTTTTCAGAAGTGAGAACTGGACATCTTTGGGGCAAACTTATGAAACGCTCTGTTGTGCTTAAAGCATTTGAACTTATACCAGATATTGCGATTTATCGTGCACAGGATTTGTTGGCATTTTTTCTTATTTTATATAATTCACGAAGTTTTGCGACCATAACTGATGTATATTATAATTATTTTTATGGAAGAGGACATTTCGGCAAAAAAGAAGATTTTAACTTATTTAAGGCGAAATGTGACGCTATTATTGTAAAAGATTTCATAAATAATTTTTATTATACTAACAGAAATACGGATAATAAAATTAATATCAAAGAAGAAAATATTTTAAAAATAAATGAAGAATTACTTAATCAAATTATACCATCTTTATTAAAAAAAGGGAATACGGAATATATCGATTTTTTCATTGAAAATTATAACGGTGTGTCGGTATTAATCAATTCTTTTTCGAGAAAACTTTGGTATGAAAGAATACAAATCGTCGAGTTATTGCAAGACGTAAAACTGTTTTTGGCAAAGGAAATTGAGTGTAGACAGGCGAGAGTAATCGCAACTTATTACCCGTCAATACGAAATGGTGGAGCACAAAGAGTTGTTGCAAACTTAGTTCAAATTTGGCAAAATCAAGGCTATAAAGTAGTGCTTTTTACTGATTTAGAGCCGACTGACGAGGATTATTTTGCTGATTGCGAAAGAATAATTTTGCCTGATGCAGAGGCTACTGGCGGACAAAATTATTATCTAAGGCGAGAGATTCTTTACCATGAATTGAAAAAGCACGCGGTCGATACTTTTGTATATCACAGTTGGCTGTCGCCTTGCTTGCTCTTCGATATGCTTACGATTAAATCTGCCAAAATTTATTTTATTCTTCATTGCCATAATGTCTTTAACCTTTTGGCGAATAATTTGTTACAAATGCACTTCTCATTGCCACATATTTTCTCATTATCAGATAAAATAATAACATTATCAAGAGTTGACTTAACTTATTGGCAGAATTATAATAAAAACGTTGTTTTAACTGTTAATCCTTGTGTTTTTAAGACAGAACATATTAATATTGTCAATAATTTTGATTGCCCTACTATTCTTTTTATTTGCCGTTTTTCTCCAGAAAAAAGAATACTGGACGCTATTAAAATAATGCAAAAAGTTAATGAAATTCGTCCTGATATAAAAATTATTTTTGTTGGTGAATTTTGTGATAAAAATATCGAAAAACAATCCAAAGAATTAGTCAATACCGCCTATATCAACTGTGAATTTACAGGATTTACGCTCGAAATTCAAAAGTATTATGAACAAGCAAATTTGTTGCTCTGCACATCAAAATATGAGGGTGATCCGCTGACTTTTGCCGAAGCACAGTGTTTTGGATTACCAATTTTATCATATAATTTACCATATTTAGAAACTTTACGTAATAAACTTGGCGTAGTCACAGTCCCTCAAAAGGCTATTGACAAATCTGCCGAAAAGATTTTAGAATTATTCTCTGATAATAAAGAAGAATTGAAAAAACTATCGGAAGAAGCACAGGCAGCTTCTGTACTACGTGAGAGCAATAATTTGGGTTTATTATGGAAAAATATTTTTGAAAATAATACAGAAACCTATATTCCTACTCATGAGGATTACAAAATCCTTTTTGATACTATAAAACAAACAAACATCGAATCACTTGAAGCAAGAAAAAGATTTAAATAAGAGGTGGTATAATGGCAAAAACAAAAAAATCACCTAAAATTTCGGTTATTGTACCTTGTTATAATAATGGATTATTTTTGAAAGACTGTCTTGACAGCCTTATTTTTCAAACTTTCGAGGACGCTGAGTTCATAATTATTAACGACGGGTCTATTGACAATTCCGCAGAAATTATTAATTCTTACGCCAATAACGACAGCAGAATTGTTTTTATTGACAGGGAAAATAAGGGTATTTCCTATTCGTTAAATGAGGGTATCCGCAAAGCAAAAGGGGAATATCTTGCGTTTTTAGACAGCGATGACTTCTATAACTTGATTTTTCTTGAAAAAACATACGAAGCGATTATTCGTAATGAATGCGATTTGGTCAGTGTTGATTATTGTGAATTTACAGGTAGTCTTGAAAAAAATAATTTTGTTTCCGAAATTATGCCATGTGCTGATACTGGAAATTATTACAAAATTATCAACGGTCAAAACAAAATTGCTCTGAAATTTTTTAATCATCGTTGGCGAACGCTCCACCGCAAAAGTTTAATTATTGATAATGAAATATTTCTAAACGAAAATATCACCAGCTGTGAGGATGTGGCTTTTTTCTTTGAAACAGTTTTGCTTTCTAAATCCATAATTTATATAAATTTTACTGGTGTTTTTCATAGAAAAGATAATTTAAATTCCATAACTAAAAATCCCGAAGGAATGTCAAAAAATTTTTTTGAAGGACAAAATTTTCTAGCTGATAAACTCAAAGAACGTGGTTTTTGGGACGCTCAAAAAGAAATATTTTTGGAACGTTGTTGCTTTAATTATTCTTTCGCTTTGAAAAATTTACCTTTTGATTATCACTTTAAATTCATTTTAGACTGCTCGGCACACATAAATAAATTGACAGAAAACTTCACACTTGAATTAAACAAAGAGAAGTTTTTGCAACCTATAAGTTTCCAAAAACTTGTAGATTTGGCACTTATGCCGCTGGAATATTATGGCTGGTGGGTTAGCTGGTTTTATAAAGTAACCGTTATAATGTCAGTTTTTAACTCTGCTGAATTTTTAAATGAAACGCTAAACAGTCTTATTTCACAGACCTTAAAAGAAATCGAAATAATCATAATTGACGACGGTTCGACAGATAATTCTCTCGAAATATTGAAATATTTTGCAAGTTTTGATAGAAGAATTGTTATTTTTGAACAGGAAAATAAAGGTGCAGGAGCAGCTCGAAACAAAGGAATTGCAAACGCTCATGGTGTTTATTTGTCTTTTTTAGATGCTGATGATTACTTTTATCCAACGATGTTAGAAGATGCTTACAAAAAAGCACATACTCACAATGCAGATATTGTGATTTTTCAAACAGAAAAATATGATATAGCAACCGAAAAATCTGAATATATGCACTATGCTTTTGGAAATTATGGTAGCTATCTTCCTAAAAAAGAAGTGTTTAATTTAACAGAAGTTGCAAATAATCCTTTTTATTCTTTCCAAGGTGTTGCTTGGGATAAACTTTTTAGCCGTAGATTTATAAATAAAAATTTTATCCGTTTTCAAGAACAAATGGTTTCTAACGACGCTTATTTCACATATATTTCATTAATCAAAGCGAGAAGAATTACAACATTGCCGAAAATACTTATACGTTGGATAATACGTTCAGGAGTTTCCGCAAACGCTAATATCAGCCGTGTTAATCATAACAAATTTCCAACTGCCCAATTGAATTTTATTAGATGTACATATGACGAAATTGTCAAATATAAGTCTGAATTGGCACCATATTGGACGGGTTTTGCAGTTAAGGCTTTGAGCTGGCACTTCTTTGACAGAATTGATTTTGAAGAAATCGCGGAGCAAGTTTTTGATGAATTAGCAGATGGTTTTCTTGAATATATTGGATTTTTTTCTTTGCCGAATAACCATGTTCCGCTGTTTTTCAAAACTCAATATCTGCAACTTTTACGTATTTTAGATTTCAAAAAAGGTGAATTTTTACAATACAAACAAAGTTTAATTGATGAGCCAATTAAATCAAAAAGTCCAATTTCTAAAATTCCTGGACAGAAAAACTGCGGTAAAGTTTTCTTTTTGCAGGACCCAAATGAAGTCGTTGGCAGGCATTGCTGTCCGCTATTTTCTGTTAGAATTGAGGAAAAAGATTGGGCTTCTATTGTTCTTAAAGTGCAATTTGCATATCTTCCTGATAACAAAAAAGCTGTCATTGACAGTTATAATTTTTCTGCTTATTTGAGTATAATAAACGGGATTTCTAAGTTAAATTTTTTGCAAACAGAATGGGATTTGGGTTTTCCAATGTTAATGGACAATATTATTTTTACACTTAACGCAAATATTATTACATTTTACGGTAAATATATCAAAAAATTTTCCTCCTACGAGTTTAGAATACAATTATTGACAGGGCGTGAAATTTCAAGCACTTTCATCGTTGATATTCTCTCAAATGGTGATATGAAAGGTCCAATGTCACCTACTCCAAATAATGTTAAAGGTTCGCATAATGTTGTGAAAAATGAGTATATTTCTAAAATCGAGGAGTTAACTGCAAAAGTCGAGGAATTATCAGAAAAGTTGAAAAAGGGACAATAGTAACCTAATAAGTTGTTTGTTTTTTTACGCTAAAAAACAGAATGAGGTGTGGGGTACGACAGTACTCGCAACTGTCCAGTGAACTGTTTAAAGTACCGACTACCCATCTTAGAGGTGGCGTATACATCACAAATTCTGTTAAATATCAGCAATATATATGTATAATAATTAATATTTTATGACAAATTATATAAAAAAACCCTCAACTAAGTTGAGGGGGGTGAATGATTTGAAAATACCTAATAAAAGACAAAAAAATAATGCGAGAATCTTGGGGTACTGGTACTAACTGACCGCTGCCGATGACCGGACTTGAACCGGTACGCTGTTGCCAGCGAGGGATTTTAAGTCCCTTGCGTCTGCCTATTCCGCCACATCGGCTTTTTGATTGACAGATTAATGTCAATCATGTGAAAATTATTTGTTGAAAATAGACCATAAACTACATAACATTTCGATTTTCCAATGCCTTAAAAAGTGTTACTTCATCGGTCTGTTCAAGGATGCCACCAACGGGGAGACCAAAAGCAAGCCTTGTGATTTTTATTCCTATCGGTTTAAGTAATTTTGCGATATAAAGAGCGGTCGCGTCACCCTCAACCGTTGGGTTGGTCGCCATAATAATCTCAATTGTATCACTATCTTTCAGCCGTGTCAATAGTTCTTTTATTTTTATTTTTTCGGGAGTTATCCCATCGATAGGCGATATTAACCCGTGCAAAACTTGATATACACCATGATATTCGCTTGTTCGTTCAATAGCGTTAATATCTTTTGGGGTTTCAACAACACAAATTGTTGACATGTCGCGTTTGCCGATTTCCGCGTCACTGCAAATTTTACAAATAGATAAATCGGTAAAAGTCTGACAAATTGGACAAAAATGCACACTCTCTTTAACATCAATCAACGCCTTTGCAAAAGCTTCGACTTCGTCAATATCAAAAGACATTGTTTGATAAGCAAGACGTTTCGCGGTTTTCATACCAATTCCAGGATATTTAGCAAAATATTCCGAAAGCCTAATTAAAGGCAAAGCGGTGTTATCCATTTTTTAATTTTCCCACTTTACAGTAATACTTCACAACATTTTTTACCATACCCTAGAATAAACCAGGAAGTGAAACTCCGCCTGTGACTTTTTCCATTTCGGATTCTGTTTCTTCTTCAATAACAGAAATACAACTATTTATTGCAGAAACGATTAAATCTTGCAACATCTCAACATCATCAACACTATCTTTAACAGTTTCTGGCTTGATTGCAAGTGCAGTGATAGTCTTGTTGCCGAGCATAGTAACTTCAACAGCACCGCCACCAGCAGCAGAGCTAAAAGTGCGAGCCTCAATTTCTTCCTGCAATTTGGAAATATCATTTTGCATTTTTTGTGCTTGTTTAATCATAGCTGTCATATTTTGTGGTTGTGCACCAACGTGACCCTTAGGTATTCTTGATTTCATTCTTTTTGTTTGAGCAGTCTGCATTTACCTCTGCAACATCTTAGAGTTTGCACTTCACTAATTACCTATGCAACTTTTTGATATTTATATAATTGCAACTTTTAGAGTTTGCACTTTTTGACTATCTATGCAACTCTTTTATTATAGATTTATTGCATTTTTTAGTGAAAATTTTATACTTTTTCAATAACTTCTTTGAAAAATCTTCACCTATCTGATTACAGATTTGCTCTTTTTCCTCCATATTTTTAATTTTCAATTTCTATATCTAAATTTTCAATTTTAGCACGATTAATAAGAGTTTCCGCAGACGCAACAATTTCTTTAACTTTTAAGATGATTTTATATTCCTTGCCAAGAACCTGAATAACCGATTGTTTAAGCTTAAATTTACGTTCCTCGGTATTAAAATATTCTTTTGCGATTGCTTTTTCAACTATAATAGTAATTATTGTTTCTTTATTATATTGAGAATATATTGCTTTTGAATTTGCAATAAGAGTAGCTCCGCCTTTATCTTTTGCAAAGTAAACATTCAGAATTTCATTCCACTGCGTCACCGCTTCACCATTTGTTAACTGGGCATCTGTGGAAGAAACAGTTGGCGACACAGACTGAGATTGAGATGGCGACGGCAAAACAGATTGAGTTTGTTGAGGTGGTAAAATCGGTTGATTTTGTTGCAATGATAAAACCTGTGCCGACTGGACAGGATAGGGGACGGGGGAAACAACTTGATTGGGTATTTGCGAAACTGCTTGTGAAATTCCCTGCGGGGCAAGTTGTGGCACACCTTGTAACACAGGCAACGTACACATATTCACAATGCACATTTCAAACTCAACACGCTTATTGGGTACACGCGACAAATTCTCAGAACATCTTTGCAAACAATCCAACATTCTCAAAGTTTCATGAATATTGATAGTTTTTGAAATATTTTGTAACTGCAAAATCTCAGCAGGCAAACAATAACTCAGCAAACTCGTTTGATTAATATCAATTTGCAACAACATTAAATTTCGAAGTTGCAAAGTCAATTCTTCGCAAAGTCTTGTCATATCTTTTGAAGCATTATAAAGAGCAGAAATGACAGAAATTGCTTGTGAAGTATTATGTGAAATAACAGCAGATATTATCTGAAATAATTCTTGCCGTGAACCAATTCCAGCGGCATTCGTTACGGTTTCAGAAGTAATATTATCACTAATTGCGGTACACCTGTCAAGTAGCGATAGTGCATCTCTCATACCACCATCAGCAAGAGTTGCAATTAGTAAAGATGCGTCTCTTTCGAGTGTAAAACCCTCTTGTTTTGCAACATAATCAAGCCTGTCTGCAATATTTTCGGGCAAAATTCGCCGAAAATCATATCTTTGACATCTTGAAAGAATTGTAATCGGGACTTTATGAACCTCGGTAGTTGCAAGTATAAATTTCACATATTCTGGTGGTTCTTCCATTATTTTCAGCAAAGCGTTAAACGCACTAATGCTGAGCATATGGACTTCATCGATTATAAAAACTTTATACGGGCAACGTTCGGGAGTATAAGCGGTAGAATTTCGCAGGTCACGAACATCATCTACACTGTTATTAGACGCAGCATCAATCTCGACAATATCTGACAGCGACGCGTTATCAGCATCACTGCAATTTTCGCACTTCAAACAAGGATTTGCACCATTCGGGTGCAAACAGTTAATCGCCTTTGCAAGTATCCTCGCACAAGAAGTCTTGCCTGTTCCGCGTGAACCAGTAAATAAATAAGCGTGAGCTGTTTTGTCATTCGCAAGTTGATTTTTAAGGGTTGTAACAATATGCGGTTGAGCGATTACATCGTCAAAAGTTTGAGGTCGCCATTTTCTATACAAAGCTTGATAGGCTTTCTTATTTTGGACAGTTTCAGTTTTCACTTTTTTTATTTGGGCAGTTTCGGCTTCACCTTGCAACATTTTTGGCATTTAGCCATCACTACCCTCTCAACTCTTTTAGACTTATCCGCACCTATCATCAACACAACATTTTTAGCTTTATTTATACAGTTGACAACTGTAACTTTTTTCAACTTACAGCCAACTGTAAATACCCTTTTCGCGATACAAGAAAAATAAAATCTTTGAAATGGAACATAAATACGCCCTCTTGCTGCGGCACAAATCGTTATTGCTTAGTGCTGCTTGGTTCCCCATCTGACACGGTTCACAACGTGACTTCGCACAGGGAGAGCGTATTTATATTTCATTTCTGCATTTTTTGATTGAATATACTTGTTCTAAAACTTAATAACCTAACTTTTTTTGTATTACTCTAACGTTAAAAAATAAAGACGGGTGTGGGGCTACGACCCACTTTTTAGAAAGAACGACCTCAATATTTACAAGTTAAACTATTTATGCAATGAGATTTTAGAACAGGTCTAATATATGATATAATATATAACGCGAATCACCCTTTAAAATTTGCAATAGAACAGTCTAAAACTTATTTTTTGTAGTTTTTGTAAGTAATGGTGGTGGGGTATATCCCCCGATAAGCGGGCAGAGCCCGCAAACCATTGTAATATTTATACTGTGCTGTTAAAAATATTAAAAATAGATTTTGAAAAGTGATTCGCACATATAACAGCTGAATACACAGTTCAGATGATTTAAATGCTATATAAATAAAACAGCACAAAAACCTGAATGATTATATCACACAAAAATGACCTTTGCAAGTGTTTTTTTGACTTTTTTAAAATTATATAAATCTGCCGTACTCCACAAGTAAAACAGCACAGCAGATTTTTGCGTGTTCTTTTGATTATTTTCTGATTATTTTCAAATAAATTTTCAGTACAAGTATACTAAACTTTTCCACTAGCCTATTTATTTAATAGAATTTGTTTTGATATGTGGTAGGATAGTTTATAGTGTATACTAATGAACAAGTCAATTATTTAACACTGTAATATGTGCTATAACAATTTTCGTTTTTATAGACTATTTTTTAATCATAGATAAATCTCATAATATGGGCGTGGGGCGTGCTACCCACCTTCACAGACAGCGAGGCAGGCCTCGCAATCATTTGTATATTTTTATTAATATCTAAGCCAATATAGTTTATAAAAAGTCAAATTGCTATATAAATATAAACATGGATTAACTCTAAAAATTCGCCCATCTAAACAGCATAACTGTCCGCGTTTATTTGTTCAATTTTGGCTATCGCTTTAAGCCACAAAGCACATTCTATGCGTTTTTTCATAACTATGCAATAAAATTTGTTAGGTGTAAAAATATTTTGTTCAAATTGGAAATTAAGAGCATTACAACCGCCAGAACAATAATATTTTGCCCAACAATTTTCACATTCTTTTTTCATAAAAACATGACAGGACGCAAAAGTATTTTTGAGGTCAGCATTAAAAGTCCCGTCAACAAGATTTCCCATTTTAAATTCATTTTCGTTTAGTCCAATAAACTGGTGGCAAGGAAAAATATCACCATTAGGAGTAATCGCAACATATTCATTACCCGAACCGCAACCTTTTAAGCGTTTTGCAACACAGCAACTGTGTTCATCGTCATCAACTTCGATATTAAAATGAAAAAAATCAAAATCAACTTTATTACGTCTCTCCCAACGGTAAATCTTATCCGCAAGAGTTTCATATTCCTTAAACATAGCAGGTATATTGAGGTTTCTAAGTGCATATTCCTCTTTTAAATCAGCGATAACAGGCTCAATAGACAAATGTTCAAAACCGATATTTTTGAGTTCAAAAATATCTTTTGAAAAATCAAGATTATGGTTGGTAAAAGTACCTCTAACATAATAATCTTTACCAGTTAATTTGCGTTTTTCAACCAATCTTTTAAAACGTTCAATGATAATGTCATAACTACCTTTGCCACTTTTAAGAGACCGCATATTATCATGAATTTCTCTGCGACCATCAAGCGAAAGCACAACGTTTGACATATGCTCATTAATATAGTTAATTTTGTCGTCGTCAAGCAAAACGCCGTTTGTTGTTACGGTAAAATTAAAGGTTTTGTCCTTAATCGCATTAGCATATTCAACAGTTTGTTTGATAACATCAAAGTTCAAGAGTGGTTCGCCGCCAAAAAAATCAATTTCAAGAGTTTGCCTATCACCAGAATTATTAACTAAAAAATCAACAGCAAGTTTTGCAATTTCAAAAGGCATTAACCCTGCTTGATTATATTCCCCGTCACCAGCAAAACAATATTTACAACGCATATTGCAAGATTGTGCAACATTCAAACACATCGATTTTATTGGAGTTACCAAAGGTTTATCAAAACTTTCCTTTGCCTCATTATCAGAAGAAAAAATCAAACCATCCTTATAAAGTTCCCTAAGATTCAAATAAACAGAATTAACCTCATTAAAACTATATTGAGGCAATTTTTGTAATATTTCTCGCGGACATTCGTTCTGAGATAATAACTCACCTAAAAAAGGCTGGTTAAATACTTCAAGAAAATCGACAACATCATAATCGATTTCTTCAAGCACATAAATCGAATTGCTTGCGACATCGAGAACAATGTTAAGTTGGTTTAGTTTGAATTTGTGAATAAGACCCATTTTTGAAACACTTTCTCGATTACTTGCTGGTCTTTTTACATTTTTGATTGGCAACAGTACAAGATGTTTTACAAGCTGATTGACAAGATGCTTGACATTTTCCGCAACCACCAGTTTTAACAGTTTTCATTAGATTAGACTTATTAATTGGAAAAATCATTGTTATTACCCCTAAAAAATATTTATTTTTGATATTTTAGCATAACATGTACATTTTTGCAACAAAAAAATTCATAAACTTTTGAATTTGTTCATATTGTTCATAATTACTTTTGAAACTTCAACAGATTTCACATTTTTTTAGATTTATTTGGAATTTTTTAGTAAATTAAATTGAAAATTGCATTATGATATTTTACAGTATTTTTGCTACCATACTGTTTTATTATAATACTTATTCCCGCATACTTTGGAGGTAAGTCACTGCTTTGTGTTCAATAACCTGTTGGTATAGAAATTTACACTGCCTTTCACCATACTTTTCAAGCCTTTCTATGTCAAAAATCAGTAGACCCGAACTTACTTTTTATAGTTTTTTTTTGCAAGTGAGGGGGGGCTTTTGGGGGAATCCCCCCCAGTGTGTAGGTCTCCGCCCCGCAACCCCGCCCTTTCTGTTTATTCCAAAGGTGGAACCTAAAAAATTATGAGTTTTTATGAGTTTTAGAACAGGTCTATTGCAAAAAAATCAACAATTTTTTTATGAAAACAGGTTCTAAATTTATGACTTGTCGCACTGTTTATATTATGCTTATGTTATGCTTATGCGTAGACTATGGCAATTCTCCTGTACAAAATACTATATTTAAAAACAAAAATCCTCGAAAATTTAAGCACTCTCTTCAAATAAATTTGATATATTTGGGAAAAATGGCGAAAGTTTCAAAAATAGTTGACAAAGAAAGTTGGCGGTGATATAATCCTACGATGTATTGTAAAAATCAATAAGGAGTAAATAAAATAATGAATATTGGTACATTAGAAAAGGTCGGCACTAACACATCATCTTTGAAATTAGAATTTACACCCGAGGAATTTAACGCCTCAGTTGAAAAAGTTTTTAACCTGCAAAAATCAAAAATTATCCTGCCGGGTTTCAGAAAAGGCAAAGTAACCCGCAAAATGCTCGAAAATTATTACGGCGATAATCTGTTTTATGACGAAGCAATATCAGAACTGTTAAAAGAGCACGTTCCTGCGGTTATTATCGAAACTGGTCTTGACCTTGTCGACAGACCAGACGCTAAGGAAGCGAAAATCACAAAGGAAAAAGGTTTAGACTGCACACTTGAACTGACCACTAAACCCGAAATCACAATTACAAATTATAAAGGTCTCAAAGCAGCAAAAATTATCGAAGCTGTTAGTGACGAAGCTGTCGATGAAGTTGTTTTGCGTGAACAACAAAAAAGAGAGGCTGAAACATTAATTACTGACCGTCCTGCTGAAATTGGTGACGTACTGATTATTGATTTTAAAGGGTTTCTTGATGGCGTTGCTTTTCAAGGCAGTGAGGCAAAAAATCACGAATTAAAACTTGGCTCAAATCAATTTGTACCAGGCTTTGAGGACGCAATTGTTGGGCACAGCGTTGGCGAAAAGTTTTATATTGATGTAACTTTCCCAGAAGAATACGGCATGGAAACGCTTGCTGGAAAAGCTACAAAATTCAGAATTAAAATTCATTCTATTAAAAGTATAATTACTCCCGATATTGACGATGAATTTGCAAAAGATGTCTCTGAGTTTGATACTCTTGAAGAATATAAAGCTGATATTCGCAAAAGACTTGAAGAAAGTGCTGATAAAGCAGCAGATATTAATTTCACAGGCGATATTATTGAACAAATTGTTGAGGAAAATTTTGAAGGCGAAATTCCGCAATGTATGTTTGAACAACGTATCGACAGCATTATTCGTGATTTATCTTTCCGTTTGGCTGAACAAAATATCAAGATTGAAGATTACCTCGCTTATACTAACTCTGATATTGAAACTTTACGCGGACAATACAATGAAAGAGCGATTGTTGACGTAAAGGTACGTCTTGCACTCGCTAAAATCGCTGAACTTGAAAACATCATAGTTCCAGACGAAGAGTTAGACGCTGAATATGCAAAAATCGCAGAGAGAGAAGAAATTACCGTTGAAGAACTTCCGAAATATCTCTCAAAAGACCTTGTTAAAGCAGATTTGATTGCAAAAAAAGCAAACGAATATCTGTTAAGCGTTAGCATTGTTGACAATACTATCGTGAAAGAGAAAGAATTAAAAGAAGAAGATAAAGAAGCTCTCGCAGAGGCTGTTGAAGATTTATTTACTGAAATTGCGGAAAATGCGGAAGCAGAATAGTATTTATTTCAAAGATAGTATGAAGGTTTGTGAGGATTTGACCTGCTTACAGGCTCAAAATCCTCTCTAACTCCAATTAAATGTAAGTTATACAAGTGTAATATTAAAGAAGGAATTAATATGTTTAATAATAGTTTAGTGCCATATGTTGTTGAGCAAACAAGCCGCGGAGAGCGTTCTTATGATATTTTTTCAAGACTTCTCAATGACCGTATCATTATGCTTAACGAAGATGTTAATGACACAACAGCTGGTTTAATTGTCGCTCAGCTTTTATATCTTGAAAGCCAAGACCCCGAAAAAGATATTTATCTTTATATAAACAGCCCTGGCGGCTCTGTAACAGCAGGTATGGCAATTTTTGATACTATAAATTATATTCGCTGTGATGTTTCAACCATTTGTATCGGTTTAGCCGCTTCAATGGGTGCTTTGTTGCTTTCAAGCGGTGCAAAAGGCAAAAGATATTCTCTGCCGAACAGCGAAATTATGATACATCAACCGCTTATCGGCGGTCATGGTATCAGCGGGCAGGCGACTGATATTCAAATACGTGCAGAAAATCTACTTAAAACAAAAGACCGTCTTGCAAAAATTTTGAGCGAAAATGTTGGCAAAGATTTTGATACGGTTAAGTCTGATACCGAACGCGATAATTTTATGTCTGCCGAAGAAGCTTTGGAATACGGAATTATTGACAAAATTGTTAAAGATAAAGACAGTATTTCGGCGGAGAAATAGGACGAGTTTTTCAAACTCATGCTTGGTCTTTGTTGTGTGGTAAATTAAGTAATTTTCAAAAGCTTTTCAAATATTTTTGTGCAGTGTCACGTGTTTTGTTGTACAATAAGTATTTTAGCTTGTTGTGAAACACGTATGATTTACTATAATTTAAAAGAGATTTTTCAAAGTCTGAGAGCATATTGTTATACAAAAAATTGAGTTAAATAATCATTTAAGGAAAGAAAATGGCTGATATGAAAAGATGCAATTTTTGCGGAAAACTTAGCGAAGATGTTGTTTCAATGTTTTCTGCGGGTGAAATTAATATATGCGACGAGTGTGTAAGTTATTGTTTTAGAATGATGTATGGAGGTCAAAGTTCTTCCTCTTCTACCAGTTCTAAAAAAAGCAAAGTTGACTCCACAAAAGTTAATTTCAAAAGCAAAATTATTAAGCCGACAAAATTAAAAGAAGTTTTAGATGAATATGTAATCGGTCAAGACGATGCAAAAATCGCACTTGCTGTGTCTGTTTACAATCATTATAAACGCATTTCAAGTATTGACGACGGTGCAGATGTTGAAATCCAAAAGAGCAATGTTTTGCTTTTAGGACCAACAGGTACAGGTAAAACCCTCCTAGCACAAACTTTGGCAAAAATACTTGATGTGCCTTTTGCAATTGCCGATGCTACCACTATCACTGAAGCAGGTTATGTTGGCGATGACGTTGAAAATGTGCTTTTAAGACTTGTTCAAGCAGCTGATTATAATATCAAATCTGCTGAACGCGGAATTATTTATATTGACGAAATTGACAAAATTGGGCGTAAATCCGAAAACACTTCCCTCACTCGTGACGTAAGCGGCGAGGGTGTTCAACAGGCTCTTTTGAAAATAATTGAGGGTACTGTTTCAAATGTTCCCCCGCAGGGAGGAAGAAAACACCCTACACAGGAATTTTTACAGGTTAATACTAAAAATATCCTATTTATATGTGGAGGAGCGTTTGATGGATTGGAAAAAATCATCACAAAACGTCTCTATTCTTCAACAATTGGTTTTGGAGCAAATGTCACAACCGAAAAAGAAAAAAATGATAATGTTTTTACAAAAGTTACTCCTCACGACCTTGTAAAATATGGCTTAGTTCCTGAATTAGTCGGACGTTTGCCAATTGTTACCGCTTTAAATGAGCTAAACGAAGACGCATTAGTCAAAATTCTCACACAACCTAAAAACGCTTTGGTAAAACAATACTCAAAACTCATGTCATATGACGATATTGGTCTTGAATTTACCTCTGACGCGTTAGCATTGATTGCAGAAAAATCAATTGAACAAAAAACTGGTGCACGAGGTCTAAGGTCAATAATGGACAATCTGCTTATGCAAGTTATGTTTGATGCACCAACTAATCCCGAAATAAAAAAAATAATAATTACTGCTGATACCGTGAATGGGTTACATCCCGAAATTATCCGCAAAAGCAGTTTTGATAATGGGAAAATAATTTTAAATGAAGAAAAGTTAGCGTGATATCTGTATATTTTTAGTATTAAAATTCATACAAAAAAATTGAAAATTATCATATGAAACATTGACTTTTTCTATAACTTATAAATTATTTGTGAGATTTTTAGGGGAACCATGGAGTATAAATAAAAAAAGCGTAATTGCAGGACAGTTCCTCTCTTGTAGGGGTATACGCCCCTGAACCCCTCACTTACAAAAACTATAAAAAGTAAGTTCAGGTCTATTAAAATTTATACAAAAAATTAAAACTTTATCATATAAAATATTGGTAAAAATATGTCGAAAATAAAAACGCTATATGTTTGTAGCAGTTGTGGATATGAAAGTTCAAAATGGAACGGAAAATGTCCTGATTGTAATGAATGGAACACATTTGAAGAACAGGAGGTCGCTGCGGCGACCTCTAAAAGTGTTAGCCGAACTTTTGTAACTGAAAAGGTTCGCAGACTTAAAGATATAGATACCGATGACGAAGTGCGTTACAACACAGGTATCGGCGAGCTTGACAGGGTTTTGGGCGGCGGTCTTGTGAAAGGTTCAATTGTGCTTTTGGGTGGCGAACCGGGTATCGGAAAAAGTACTATATTGCTTCAAATATGTCAATTTCTTGGTGCAAATTACAGCGTTTTATATGTTTCAGGCGAGGAAAGTGCCCGTCAGCTTAAAATGCGAGCAGAAAGATTACTTGTCACAACCGAAAATTTATATATGCTTGCATCGACTGACGCTGAAAATATCAATAACACTATCGCGGCTCAAAAGGCAGATATTGTAATAATAGACAGTATCCAAACTATGAATTTGAGAACGCTAAACACTTCTCCTGGTTCGATTACGCAAGTACGTGAATGTACTAATTTATTTATGTACACAGCAAAAAGTCTTGAAATACCAATTTTTATCGTTGGTCACGTTAACAAAGATGGCAATATTGCAGGTCCAAAAGTTATGGAACATATCGTTGATGCTGTACTTTATTTTGAGGGTGAACGAAATCTTTCTTATAGAATTTTACGTGCTGTTAAAAATCGTTTTGGCTCAACAAATGAAATCGGCGTTTTTGAAATGCTTGATAAAGGGCTAAGAGAAGTTTCTAACCCCTCTGAAATGCTTTTAAGTGGCAGACCAATAAATGTTTCAGGAACTTGTGTCACTTGTGTTATGGAGGGTTCACGTCCAATTTTAGCAGAAGTTCAAGCACTTGCCACAAAAAGCGGATTTGCCGCTCCAAGACGCACCGCAACTGGTTTTGACTTTTCGAGAATGGCAATTATTGTCGCTGTTTTAGAAAAAAGAACAGGAATATTTTTTGGAACACTCGATGTTTACTTAAACATTGTCGGCGGATTCAAACTTGATGAACCTGCGGGTGATTTATCTGTCGCACTTGCTTTGCAATCTAGCGTTTTTGACAAACCTCTGCCCGAAAAATTGGTCGCATTCGGCGAAATTGGACTTGGCGGAGAAGTGCGTTCAGTTTCACATATAGTTCAGCGTGTCAAAGAAGCAGAACGCATGGGCTTTGAAATTTGCATAATTCCAAAGCATAACCTTGTTGCATTAAACAGCGTAAAATTGAATATAAAAGTAATAGGTGTTGTCAGTCTTAAACAGGCATTTTTTGTGTTAAACAATGAGGTTGAAAATGCACCAAATACTAATTAGACATATTTTAAAACCTGCTTTTTTTAATTTTAATTAAATCAAATTCGGAAAATAAGACAATTCCTCGTTTTCCTCTGTGCTTAATTTATACGAATTAAACAAATTTTAGAACATGTCTATTATACTGTTATATTATACTATACTATATACAGAAAGGTAATCATGAAATTTCTTAAAGGGTTATTTTGTGCGTCTGGCGGAGTGCTAGATTTAATGGCGATAAGATTATTTTTTACGTCAAATTTTAATGTTGGAATATTGCTTGAATTAGGTTTAGGTTTAGGTTTAATTATCACAGGAATATTTCTTTGGCAAATGTCAAAGATACTCAGATTTTTGATTTTTATTTGTCTGATTGCTGTAATTGGGTTTGCTTCATTCTTATATTTTTATGGTAAAAATGATAATGTTACTTATGACGAAACCGCTGTAATTATTCCTGGTGCAGGTGTTCACGGCGAAGAAGTCAGTCTCCTTTTACAACAACGTCTCAACACAGCCGTTAAATATTATGAAAAAAATCCGAACGCGGTTTTTATTGTAACAGGTGCACAAGGTTCGCAAGAAACTGTTTCAGAAGCATTTGCAATGGAAAAATATTTGATTGAAAAAGGCATACCGCAAAAAAACATCATCAAAGAAGAGCAGGCAACTTCCACAAAAGAAAACATCAAATTTTCAAAAGCAATCCTTGATGATAAATATAAAGATTACACCGTTGCAATTATTACAAACGATTTTCATATTTATCGAGCTAATCAATTTGCAAAAAAAGAAGGTCTAAAAGTTACACATATCAGTGCAAACACAAACTGGAAAGCAAGTGTCGCCTGTTATTTACGAGAAATGTTAGCAATCGTGAAACAGCGGGTAACACCCATTCAGTAACACCTACCTGCATTCGGGTAGCACCCGTCTGCATTTTCGCGGCTTAGTTTTACTATATAGTTAGTTTAATTTCGCGAACAATTATTTTTAGAAAAAGTGACAGAACTTTGCAAATAAATAAAAAAGGCAAAAAGAGTTACAAAGGCAAATTAAGCGTGAAAATGTCTAAAAGTTGCAGTGGAAATTTACTAGTGCCCAAAATAAAAAAGCCTAAAAGTTGCAGTGGAAATTTCACTAGTGTCCAAAATAAAAAAGGAAAAAAATGAAGAGATATAGTTTGATTACTCCCGAAGGAATGAGAGATACACTTTTTAATGATTGTAGTTTACAGCGTAAGATTGAAAATGATTTTTGCAAGATTGCGGAGAAGAAAAGTTACAAAGAAATCGCAACTCCTATGTTTGAGTTTTATGATGTTTTTGACCATAAAACTCTGAATTTTCCGCAAGAAAGTTTATATAAATTTACAGATAATAAAGGACGTTTAATGGTTTTACGTCCTGATGTTTCTTTGCCTATTGCAAGAAGTGCTGCTACTCGTTTGCGTAATGAGAAGTTGCCGTTGCGGTTATTTTACATTCAAGATGTTTTTAGGGTAAATCATTCTGACACTGGAAAAAGCAGCAGTATACGTCAAATTGGTGCTGAGTTAATCGGACAAGTTAGCGATTTAGAACTTTTTTCTCTCGTGATTGATTTTTTAAGTACATTTAATTTTAAATTTACGATTGAAATAGGTCATATTGGTATTTTTAAAGATTTAACAAAAAAGTTGAAATCAGAAGAAAAATTTGATGAAATTGACTTAATAAGAGATTTAATTTCACGAAAAAATTCCCCATCGCTTGACACTATGAAAATAGACAATTCTTTGAAATTACTTCCAAAAATGTTCGGTAAAGATGACGTGTTTCAGAAAGCAGAAAATATTTATAATGAAAAATATTTAGATGAACTGAAAAATTTATATAACTCTCTTTCAGAAAAAACTGATGTTATTATTGACCTCGGACTTGTGAATAAAATTAATTACTACACAGGCGTTGTTTTCAAAGGTTATATCGGTGGCACAGAGGTTCTTTCCGGAGGCAGATATGATAAACTGCTCGGCAAATTTGGTTATGATGTTCCAGCTATGGGTTTCGCACTTAATTTAGACGCAATGTTGGGGGTATTATGAACAGATTACGTCTTGCTCTTACAAAAGGGCGTATAGAAAAACAAACAATTGCTCTCTTTGAAAAAATTGGTTATGACTGCTCACAAATCAAAGAAAAAGGCAGAAGATTAATTCTTGAAGTTGAAGATTTTGATGTTTTACTTGCAAAACCTGACGATGTGATTACTTATATCGAATACGGTGTTTGTGACCTCGGCATAGTCGGAAAAGACACTATTGCTGAAAAAGACGGTAAGTTTTATGAGGTGCTTGATTTAGGTTTCGGCAAATGCAAATTCGCTCTCGCAAACAAAAAAAACGTTGATTTTTATGAGGGTAGTGGAGTTAAAACAATTGCTACGAAATATCCTAATATTGCCCGCAGTTTTTTTGAAAGCAAAAATATGGACGTGCGTATTATTAAAATCGAGGGTTCTGTTGAGGTCGCTCCTATTCTTGGTTTGGCAGACGGCATTGTTGATATTGTTGAAACAGGCAACACTCTCGTTGCAAACGGGCTTGAAGTTAAAGAAGATATTATGGATATATCTTCAAGATTGATTGTGAATACAGCAAGTATGAAATTAAAAATGGATAAAATCAATAATTTTATTTCCAAGTTAGAAAGTGTTATTTAGTAGATTGGAAGTTATAACACCTTATGATAGCCCTATCCTAAAACTTATTTTTTATAGTTTTTTCAAGCAAGGAATTCAGTCACCAGAACACCTTATTATATTTATACTCCGAAGAACAAAACCTAAAAATCTCACAAATAATTATTAGTTTTAGGGCAAATCTAATGATTCCAAACTTCCAATAATACTACTGTAATAAAATGGAGGATATATGCGATTAGATAAATATCTAAAAGTTTCAAGATTAATAAAAAGACGAACTATCGCGAATGAAGCCTGTGACGCAGGCAAAATTTCTGTCAATGACAAAGTCGCAAGAGCATCATATGAGGTTAAAATTGGTGATATTATTGAAATTAAACTTGCTAAGACTGTTAAAGTTAAAGTCTTAAATATCGCCGAAGTCGTTAGAAAAGAAACAGCAAATGATTTATTTGAGATATTATAAATGGTTTAGTTAAAAACCTAAATTAAAATTATTAACTATTAATAGACCTGAACTCTTAATTATTCGTAAAATTTTTAAGGAAACCCATTGAATATAAATAAAACAACTGTGGTGCGGGGTGCGAGCAACAGTCAGTGGTACCTATATATGCCCACCGATAAGCGGGTCAGAACCCCGCAACCCTATTATTATATTCATACTCCGAAGAACAAAATCTAAAAATCTTACAAATAATTACGAGTTTCTGTTTAAAAACTTAGGCTGTAAAATAATGAAATATTAATATAAAAAATGCTTTGTGAAAAACAAAGCATTTTTTTGTTATATTGCTATAAAAATTATAACCCACAAATATAAAACAACAATTTAGTTAAACTATAGCAATTTGACTTTTTATAGACTATATTGGCTTGGATATTAACAAAAGTACACCAATGATTGCAAGGCGTGCCTCCTGCCTGTGAGGGTGGGTAGCACGCCCCACGCCCATATTATGAGATTTATCTATGATTTAAAAAATAGTCTATAAAAACGAAAATTGTTATAAACATCATCTCACCGTGCAGACATTGTCCGTCAACTAATCCCCGAGTCCAAACCAAAACTAACAGTTAAAGCGGTGTTTACTTGTTTCATAGCGTCAGGTTCAAGCTCGCCCATACGCTCTTTTAGACGTCGTTTATCAATAGTACGAATTTGTTCAAGCAAAACAACACTATCAGTTCGCAAACCGCATTTATCTGCGGCAAGTTCTATATGAGTCGGTAATTTCGCTTTTTCACGCTGTGATGTGATTGCCGCCGCGATTACAGTCGGAGAGTGTTTGTTTCCAACATCGTTTTGAACTATAAGTACGGGTCTAAGTCCGCCTTGCTCAGAGCCTTGAACAGGGTTCAAGTCCGCATAATATATTTCGCCTCTTCTAACAGACATAAATTTGACCTCCGCTGTTTTTTTACGTTTCAATTTTGCACTTCCTAACTATATTATTAACTAACATTTAAGTTTTAATCATTTTAATTGAAATATTTTCATATATTTTATTATCAAAGTGGACATGGTTTTTTAGTTTGAACCACAACGCTTGCCTCTGCGACTTTAACTCATTGCGGGTAGAAGAAACCCTCTGCAACTTTTTTCGTCTTACTCATTTGCAACCATTGTCCGCGAAAGCAAATTAACAATTCAGTTAAACTAAGTCGCGAAACACAGGCAGGTTTTACCTGCAACACCAGCAGGTGTTACCTGCACAGCGGGGGGGACCGCCAACTTTTAAAGAATAGGTGAATATATGCAAGGATTATCAACAAAAAAAGCAATAGAATTACAAAAACAATATGGTGTGAATACTATTGAGCATAAGAAAAAATCTAAACCGCTGAAAGTGTTTTTTGGACAATTCAAAGATGTGATGGTAATGATATTATTAATCGCAACTGTTATTTCTGTGTTCGTTGGTGAAGTATATGACGCTATTACTATAATATTAATTGTTCTGCTAAATGCCATTCTTGGTTTTATTCAGGAATATCGCACGGAAAAGACTTTGGAAACATTAAAAAGTTTATCCGCACCAACATCGAAAGTTTTTCGTGACGGCAAATTAGTTGAACTTTCTGCGATAGAACTTGTACCGTCAGATTTAATAAAAATCGAAACAGGTGATAAAGTACCTGCAGACGCTTGTTTGCAAGAATGCAAAGCATTAAAAGCAGACGAAGCAATTTTAACAGGAGAAAGTAGTGCAGTTTCAAAAATAGCAGATAATGAACAAGATTCTAACAACGATTTAAACAAATCAAATATTATATATTCAGGTACTAATATCGTCAGTGGTAATGGTATTGCAAAAGTAATCGCAACAGGTAGAAATGCTCAAATCGGTAAAATATCTTCTCTTTTAAATGAAATTGAACAAGTTGAAACACCTTTGCAAAAACGTCTCGGCGAACTTGGCAAGATAGTCGCGATAATTTGTGTCGCTGTTTGTTTTATAGTTTTCGGAGCAGGTGTTCTAAGAGGTGAACCGATTTTTGAAATGCTAATGACAGGCATTACAATCGCAATTGCCGCAATTCCAGAGGGTCTGCCTGCAACCGTAACTATCGCTCTCGCTCTCGCTGTTAACAGAATGTTAAAACAAAAAGCACTCGTAAATCGTCTGCACAGCGTTGAAACTCTGGGTTGCACATCTGTAATTTGTTCTGATAAAACAGGAACAATCACAGAAAACAAAATGACTGTTAAAGCAATTTATGTAGGCGATAAAGATTATGCTGTCACAGGAACAGGCTATTCCTCAGGTGAAATTTTAGAAGTTGTTAATGACTTACCTTATAAAGTTAATGTACGAACAACCGCAGACTTAAACACACTTTTAGAATGCTGTGTTATTTGCGAAACGGCAAGCATTGATTATGATAGTCCGTCACTACAAAATGATAACAGTTCACAAAAACAAACAAGTGCTAGCTGTATCGGAGAAGCAACTGAATTGGCATTGCTTATATTAGCACAAAAAGGTAATATAAACGCAAAAACTCTTAGTGATAAATACACAAAATTTGATGAAATACCTTTTGATAGTGCTAAAAAATATATGTCTGTAATGGTAAAAACCGCATCAAATAATGAAATTACTTTTACAAAAGGTGCTTTTGATGTTGTGTTACCGATGTGTTCATTTATTCAAATAGGCAAAGAAATCGTACCACTAACAAGAGAACGACGCAAACAAATCACAGCAAAAGCGGTTGCACTTGCGGACGGAGCATTAAGAGTAATTGCACTTGCAAAAGACAATGTGTTTCTAGGTATAGCAGGAATGTTAGACCCTCCGCGTGCAGAAGCTATTGAAGCGATAAGATTATGTTCCCACTCACAAATTAAAACTGTTATGATTACCGGTGACCACAAAAACACAGCAACAGCAATCGCAAAACAAGCGGGAATACTCAAACCAAACGGAAAAGTAATCACAGGCGCTGAACTTGATAAGCTTTCAGAAGAAGAATTGCTAAAAAACTTAGAGAGTTATTGCGTCTATGCAAGAGTAAATCCTGAACACAAATTGCGTCTTGTGCGAGCATACAAACAAAAAGGGCATGTTGTCACAATGACAGGTGATGGTGTGAATGACGCTCCCGCAATTAAAGAAGCAGATGTCGGCGTATCGATGGGACTAACTGGCACAGATGTTGCAAAGGAAGCAGCAGATGTCATTTTAATGGACGACAATTTTGCTACTTTGGTCAAAGCGGTTGAACAAGGTCGAACAATTTACGCGAATATCCGCAAATTTGTACGCTATCTTCTCTCTTGTAATATCGGAGAAGTTTTAACAATGTTCCTTTGCATTTTAATGGGTTTCCCGCTTGTACTGTTGCCTGTTCAGATTTTACTCGTGAATCTTGTAACAGATGGTCTGCCTGCATTAGCATTAAGTCTTGAACGTTCAGAAAAAAATATTATGTATAAACCGCCTCGTTCAAACAAAGAAAGTTTTTTTAGCAACGGTTTACTATCTCGGATTATTTTCAGAGGAATTATGATTGGTCTTTGCACCCTCGGTTGTTTTACTACAATTTTAAGGCTCGGATTTGGAGTTGAAACTGCCCGTACCTGTGCGTTACTAACTCTTGTTTTATCACAACTCATTCACGTTTTTGAGTGTAAATCTGAAACAGGCAACATTTTTACCATCAAATATTTTTCTAATCCGCAGTTACTTTTAGCGGTTCTGTTCTCAGCAATTGTGATTTTTTCGGCAATTTACCTGCCACCTTTGCAACTTATTTTCTCTTTGGTTTCGCTTTCACAAAAACAATTACTGATTTCAGCAATATTCTCCGTTATTATACCATTGATTACCGCCTTTAACAAGCCCACAAAAGTATAAAACATTATGAACATTTTTTAGGGTTTCTTGTATATTATGACTAAATTTTAAACAAAAACCGCTATGTCTTTTATTTTTGGGTTTAGCGATTTTGTTTTAATGTTTGTATGAAACAAGATTTCCAACGGACTTTGCACGGCATATACGCCGTGTTTGAAATTTGCAAGCAGATTTCAAGGAAATCTGTTATAATGCCAAATAATCAAAAAAGAAATGCTACTGTTAAGTAGCATTTGTCTTTTTTTGCAAATTTTTTATTTGTAATTCAAGTTCGTCAACTCTTTCTTCAAGCATTGCAACATATTGCTTTTGAGATTTAAGCTTTAAGTGCAGTCTTTCAGTTTCGTCTCCAATTTCAGAATTAATAACAGCATATAACTTTGAATATAGTTCGTTATAGAGTTTGTTATAAATTTCAGCTAATAATTTATCGTAAACTCTGTTAAAAATATCATTGTCAAGTTGTTGTTCGGTCTCCTGTTGTTCTTGTTTTGCCTGTTCTTCGATAGCGGTTTTTGCTTTTTGGAATTGTTCACGAAAAGGATTAGGCTGTTCGTCATTTTGAATTTCGAGCAAAGCCTCGGGAGAAACTTGCCGCGAAATATATATTCCATCTTGCACATTGCGGGTAACATAGGCAACACCATCTGCCTTCGCCTTATATTTTGCACCTAATTCCATAAGACGTTGTTCAAGGCTTTTATCTGATGTTTCCAATTGAAAACTCTCGGTATCTTTACGTTGTTGTTGGTCTTTCTCCTGTTGTTTCTTTTTGTTTTTATCACGTAGATTTTGATAATAAGCATTGTTGTAACCCCCACCGCCGTCCTCGTTAGTTGATAGAGTTGTGTCAACACTAATAATATCAATAAGGTTCATATTAGCACCTCCAATTTTGCGATTTTACGTGAAATATTTTAGTTTCTGACCGCTTTTATTCCCCCTTGTTATAAATGTTATTTCCATTTTTGCAATTTTTTACATGGACTTTTTTAGTTTCAATCCGAATTTATTCCCACACACAATGAATAATTACGGCAAAACATTTCTTCCAATTTAGCATATAATAAATGGAAATTTATAGCTTTAATACGCGTTATTCCCCTGTTATAAATATTATCGTATGAAGAAGCAAAAACTAAACGCCCTCCACGCCTTTTTAAATATATTTATGTTTTTTAATACAAAGAACCTAAAATTTTAAAATAATTACCATAATTACATATAATAATTGTAATGAAACTCATAATTATTTGTGAGATTTTTAGCTTCTGTACTTTTGAGTATAAGTACAAATAGAACAACAGGGGGCATGATATGACAATATCCACTTAGTTCAGCAGACTTTACCTATACACTTATACATGGGGCAGCTGAGCACATTTATTTTATGAATTAAACAAGTTATTATATATGTTTTAGAATAGGTCAATTATTTGCCTTATATTTCAAATAATCTTCGAGTAAAATTACAGCACTAACAGCATCGACAATATCTTTGCGTTTTTGTCCACGAGTATTGGTATTATTAAGGTAAGTGTGAGCGAGCATAGTTGTTTGACGTTCATCAAAAAGTTTAACAGGCAAAAAACTAATTTCTTCAAGAAATTTCGCAAAATCCTCACAACGTTTCGCACTTTCACCTTTTGAGCCGTCCATATTAACAGGTAAACCAACGATAATCATTTCTGCTCCAAGAGAAATTGCTTTTTGTGCGACATAAGAACCGCATTTCTTAAAACTGCTTTCAAACAAAACACAAACAGGTGACGCTAAAATCTCATTACTGTCACAAATTGCAATACCTGTTCGTTTCATACCTAAATCAACAGAAAGTATTTTTATGTTTTTCTCCTTTGTTGTTTGGATGTTTTTTGTCTTAAATATTTAACTTGTTCTAAAGCTTAATAACCTATCTTTTTTTGTATTACTCTAACGTTAAAAAAAAAGACGGGTGTGGGGTGCGACAGTCTGCTTAGCCCAGTGGGCTGTTACAGTACCTAGCCCCACCTTTTATAGAGAACGACCTCAATATTTAAAAGTTAAACTATTTATGGAATGAGGTTTTAGAACAGGGCTATTGTTTCAGTTGTTTCAGTTAAGTTTTTTAAATGTCAAAAAATTAATAGGGTGCGTAGGAAGACTACCCAATTTTTTCAAGGTAGCTTTAAACTTTATAAAAACAACAAATTTCAGAACAAATATAATATTGATAATAAATTGTTCAGAAACTCATAATTATTTGTGAAATTTTTAAATAAATTCTAATAAATAATATTCAGTTGAGCATTAAAATGTCAAAAGAAATTATACCTAGTTTGGCACCACACTACCGATAATTTCCTTCAAAGTGAGGTTATTTTCTGTTAGATAATCGCTAATTTCTTTAATAATTCGCTGAGGTGCAAACGGGTCCGTTATTATCGCAGTACCAATTTGGACCGCACAGGCTCCTGCGATTAGCATTTCAATTGCCTCTTTGCCGTTTACCACTCCGCCCATACCAATAATCGGTAATTTTACAGCATTAGCAACCTGAAAAACCATTCTCAACGCAACAGGAAAAATCGCCTCACCGCTAAAACCGCCCACATTATTATGTAAAATCGGACGTTTTGTTGCGATATTTATTCTCATTCCAAGCAAAGTGTTTATCAGAGAAATGCAATCTGCACCCGCTGCTTCACAAGCCCTTGCAATTTCTGTTATATCAGTAACATTCGGAGATAACTTCATTATCACAGGTTTAGTTGTCTTTAAACGAACAGCTTTTGTAACATCTGCCGCAATTTTTGCGTTAGTTCCAAAAGCAACTCCGCCCTCTTTTACATTGGGGCAAGAGATATTCACTTCAAGCATATCAACGTTTGTTGCATCGAGTTTTTCTGCTATTTCAGCGTATTCATCAATAGTCGAACCTGCAATATTGGCAATAATAACCGTATCAAAATGTTTTAAAAAAGGTAATTCTGTCTCAATTAATTTATCAACACCGCCATTTTGCAACCCAACAGAATTGAGCATACCATTCGGCGTTTCTGCTATTCTCGGAGGCAAATTTCCCTCTCTTGGCAAAAGAGTTGTACCTTTTGTTGATATACCGCCCAAAATGGATAAATCATACATTTCAGCATATTCTCTGCCGTAACCAAAAGTTCCAGAAGCCGCTATAATCGGATTCTTAAAATTAATACCGCAAATTTTTGTTTCTAACATACTATCCTCTATATTGGTCTTTTTCTTTTTCATAAACTACTATTCAGATTATTCTACATATTGGTCTTGTTCTTTGTTATCATCAACCACTTTTGTTCTCGCAATAATATCATGTAAAGTCAATCTTTCTTTTGAAAATATTGCTATTGCAAACGGTATAAAAAGAAGATATTTTGAAATGATTTTTATAAAACATCTCAATAACATATTATACCATTTGACTTTATTGCCGTTTCTGTCTGTAATTTTTAAGTGAAGAATTGATTGTCCAACGGTTTTTTGAGTTAATTGTGTTATAAAAAAATTTGAGATTGCTTCGATAAAAATTAAAAGACCTAATAAAATGCAAATATCATAAAAAGCATCACTTCTATAATCACCAATAATCTGTATTAGAGCAAAATGCGGATAAACTAAAACATAAATTACAAACCATAAAGAAGATTCAGGTTGTTTAAGAAATGAAGCAACAAAAACTGCTAACAAGGTTACAATAAAAACACCACTCATAGCAAACAAAAAACAATCAGAAATATATGCCACTATTCTCTTAAAACTCATGAGTGGTTCAAAAACTCCCCAATTTTCTTTATTGCATCAGAAAGATGTTTAAGGCTATAAGCATATGAAACACGAATATAGCCATCGCCACTGTCCCCAAAAGCATTGCCTGGAATTACTGCAACTTTCTTTTCGTGCAAAAGTTTTTCGCAAAATTCATCACTTGACATTCCCGTTGATTTAATAGACGGAAAAACATAGAACGCACCCTCGGGTGTGAAACATTCAAGCCCAAGTCTATTAAACTCCGCAACACAATATCTACGGCGGACATTATATTCTTCTTTCATTTTTTGAACTTCTTCATCACAATTTTTCAACGCTGTAATCGCGGCATATTGCGAAACCGTCGGCGAACACATAATCGCATATTGATGTATTTTTAGTATTTGTTGTACAAATTTTTCATTCGCACATAAATAACCCAAACGCCAACCTGTCATTGCAAAAGATTTTGAAAATCCGTTTATAAGAATAGTTCTTTCTTTTATATCTTCAAATTGTGTAATCGAAAAATGCTGAGCAGAATACGTAAGTTCACTGTAAATTTCATCAGAAACCACAGCGATATTATGTTTTCTCAAAATATCCGCGATAGGTTCTAAGTCCTCCTTAGTCATTATCGCACCTGTTGGATTGTTAGGGTAGGGGAGTATCAAAAGCTTTGTTTTGGGTGTTATTGCCTTTTCAAAAGATGAGGGAGTTAGTTTGAATTTTTCCTCAACAGTTGTTTCGATAATCACCGGAACACCGCCCGCCAACTTGACAATCGGAGCGTAACAAACAAAAGACGGTTCAGGAATTATAACTTCATCACCATCATCAATAATCGCACGGATAGCAATATCAATTGCCTCCGACCCGCCAACAGTCACAACTATATCAGTTTTTGGGTTATATTTTACTCCAATTTTTCTCTCGGTATATTTAGAAATTTCCTTTCTCAACGCCAACATTCCAGCGTTTGCACTATAAACTTGACGGCGACTTTCAATAGTTTTAATCGCTTCATTTCTTATCACCCAAGGTGTAAAAAAATCCGGTTCGCCAACGCTAAGGCTAATAACGTCCTCAACTTCTGCCGCTAAATCAAAGAATTTTCGTATTTTAGACGGGTTAATATCTTGAACTTTTTTCGAGAGCAGGCAATCAATATCCATTAGAACGAAAATCCTCTCTCATCTTGTTCGTTTTCCAAAATGCAAATATTATTTTGTTTATAGCGTTTTAATGTGAAATATGTCGCAGTCGAGCGAATGCCTTTAATTGTTGATAGTTTTTGTGAAACAAAAAGACCAATTTGTTTAACGCTGACACCAGTTAAAGTCAATGAAAAATCATATGCACCCGACAATAAAGTAAGATTTTCAACTTCATCATATTGCATAATTTTGCGTGCAATTTCATCAAAACCTGTGTCTTTTTCGGGACTGACTTTAAGTTCAATTATTGCAGAAACTTTGTCATCATCTATTAATTCTTCATTCAAGATAACAGAATAACCCTTAATCACACCGCTTTTTTCATAATTTTTAATTTTAGTATTAACATCATCCGCAGTTGTGCCAAGCATAACTGCTAATTCCTCATTAGAATAACGTGCATCTTTTTTTAATAATTCAAGTAATTTTTCCATGTTTTTTACCTACAATTTTTATATAAATTTATATAATAATTCAACTTAAACTTTATCATAATTCTTTTAAATATACCTGTCCTAAAACTTACTTTTTATAGTTTTTTGTAAGTAAGGATATTCGGTCGCTGGAACCACGCGATAAGCGGCTCCACGCAACACAGTTATTAATATTTTATATTCTATGGATTTCCTATAAAATATCACAAATAATTATGAGTTGAAGAAACAAGTCCAATTGCTTTTAAGCAAGAATAAATTTTTAAGCTAATCAAGTTTCAATTTTGACCTTAGTCGGTTTGTGTTCCCTAAACACAGTATAATACTGAAATCCCGCGTCAAGGGCGATTTGGGCACCTTTTTTCAAGTCACTCCTTATCGCTCTGTCAAAATTATGCATTGCATGCGAATCAGAACCGACTGTTATCACATCGCCGCCTAAATCTTTGAATAGTTTAACATATTTTAAAGTCGGAAAAGTTTTGCCGTAATCAGCTCGATACCCTGAAACATTTATCTCAATACCTTTTCCTTTTGCAATAATTGTCTTAAAAGCCTCCGCAATAATATCATTATATGGTCGTAAATCCACTGTGATACCCGCTTTTGACATATATCTCAAAACATAAGTAAGATGTCCGAGAACATCAAATTTGCCCCATTTGCAAAGTCTCAGTATTTCTAAAAAATTCTCTCTTAAAAGTAAATTTACATCAACATTGTGAAAATTCAAAAACGCAAAATCCTCACGACCCGGTAACTCATGAATTGAGCCGATTACAAAATCCAAGCGTTTATCTTGCAATACTTTTTCAGCGTCTGCAATATTTTGAGTTGCTTGTCCCATTTCAATACCGCTAATTAAAAAAGGATATTTTTCTTTTGCTTTTGTGTTTGCGGTCATAGATTTCTCAAAAGTGTTCACAAAACCATCTTTTTCCCAAGCGTTCATTTCGATATGTTCAGTAATCGCAATAGCATTAAAGCCAACTTTCGCCGCTTTTACGCAATAAGCGTCTATTGTAATTCTCTTGTCTGCATCATTAGATAAATTTGTGTGCATATGAGTATCAACAAAATTCAAATTTTCACCCGCGGGTAGCACCCGCCTGCTCTTCGCGACTTAGTTTAAATTATTTGTTATTCAAACTACGCGATTTGCACCCTTGATAAGCTGTAATGTATTCTTGACTTAAATTATATTTTATAAAATAACAATCAAATTAAAATAAATGTCCGCGACCAAGAACTAACGATTAATTTAAATTATGACGCGAAAACATATGCGGGCATTGCCCGCCGCGACTTAGTTTAAATTATTTGTTATTCAAACTACGCGATTTGCACCCTTGATAAGCTGTAATGTATTCTTTACTTAAATTATATTTTATAAAATAACAATCAAATTAAAATAAATGTCCGCGACCAAGAACTAACGATTAATTTAAATTATGACGCGAAAACACCAGCGGGGGTTCCCCGCCACAACTTAGTTTAAATTATTTGTTATTCAAACTCCGCGATTTGCAACCTTAATAAGCTATGCGGGAAGGCTCCTTGCTTTGTGACAAAATCAGAGGCTTGTCGTAGCGTTACGCGTAGACCACGAAGTGTTTGCCCGCCACGACTTAGTTTAAATTGTCTGTTATTCAAACTCCGCGATTTTGCAACCTTGATAAGCTATAATGTATTCTTGGCTTAAATTATATTGCGATTACGAAAATACAGGAGATGCTACCCGCAAATATAGTCCCCGCGTTTTTCAACAAGATTATAACCTATACTTTTCATTCTGCGTTTCATACATTGCACACATTCAGCGGCTTCGTCACCTGTACAAATTTTTCCGTCATATAGGAGGTATTTGTTTCTTGTGTCAAGCGGTGAAAGATTAGGCATAACAACATTTGCACCTGCCCGAATACCGAGTTCTCTGCCAGTTTCGTTGATTGTGCCAAGAGCAGTTGTTGCAGGGATTAAAGCATTCGGCAAGAATAATCTTGTTAAAGCAACCATAACTAGTGTCAACCGCAAACTGCGATTGGTATTACCATCGACATTGGCTATATCCGCAGGTTCGTTATTATTTTCAAACGGTATATAATTGGCAAAAGGAGTATCTTTATGCGGAATAAACGGACCAATTCCCACCATATGCGGGTCTAATTCTTTTAAAAACAATAAATCATCAACGAGATTTTCAGTTGTTTGGAAAGGTGAACCAACCATAAATCCAGCACCAACTTGAAAAACAAGACTTTTTAAGTCATAAAGACAGCGTATTCTGTTATCAAAACTCATATTTGCGGGGTGCAATTTTTCATAATGAAACTTATTGGCGGTTTCATGACGAAGCAAATACCTATCCGCTCCTGCATCTTTTAAAGCTTTAAATGAATCATAACTACGCTCACCAAGCGAAAGTGTCACAGCACAATCTGGATATTTTGCTTTTAGTTTTTTAACAATTTCGCAAAGCACATCATCAGTATAAAAAGGGTCCTCACCGCCTTGCAAAACAAAAGTTCTAAAACCTAAACCATACCCGTTTTCAGCACATTGTTCTATCTGTTTGGGTGTTAGTCTGTAACGCTCGGCGTTTTTATTTGAATGACGTATTCCGCAGTAAAAACAATCGTTTTTACAGTAATTTGTAAATTCAATTAAGCCTCGCATATAGACTTCTTTACCGTATATACTTTGTCTCACTTTATCAGCGGCGGCAAACAACTCATTGTCATATTGCTCGTTTACAATTATTTCAAGCAATTCATTCTTTGTTGCTATTTGGTTGACCGCTATCTGTGATATTAAATCCGACATTGGGTTTTGCAGTATCATCGGCTTGCTGAGAAATGTCTGGCTTAATTGCGTTAACGTCTGCCTCATCCCTTAGCACCTCTTCTAAAATTTCATAATCTATTATTATATCACTTTCAAAAGTAAAATCTCTGAAAGTAGTGTCAATATAGTTTGTATCCATAATATTGCTAACAGCAAATTCGACTTCTTTTTTATATTCCAGTGATTTCAAAATTTTAACATTAAATTTCGTGCCAAGTTGAAATTTTCGTGTAGCAATATAAGCTATTAACAACAAAGCGAACAATATTGAGATGACTAAACCAATTCCAAGACCTGGCAAATGATATTTAATTTCAACTGTATTATTGCCTTTTGGAGCATTAAAAGCAAGTAAATAGCCACCAACTTTATAAGTTTCAACTTTTTTACCATTTACTTTTACTTCCCAACCATTTACAGCAGGGATTGAAGTATAAACAAGACCTTCCGTTTCAACTGGTAACTTCATTGAAATTTTTGTGTCACCAGCAGAAATTATTTGAGCGGATTGTGAAGCAAGTTTAGATTGCAAAGTTCCCAGTTTTTCTTCGTCAAGCAAAAAAGGTTGCAATTCAAACAAACCATATTCAGTACCTTCTCTTTCAAAGTGAATGATAAGTTCATCGCCCTCATTAAGATACCCAACATCAAGTACTTGGTTGCCGTCATTCACCTCAACTGTTACAGTGTTATAACCATTGACAAGAGTTCCAATTACTCCCACTTTCATACCATGTTTAATCAGATACATGCCACTTTTGGCAATGCGATAGGTATAGTCCAAAGTAACTTTATGATTTGGGTCTAACCTGTGATAATAAGTCTTACCATCCGTCCAAATTTGAAATTCAACATTTCCAAGCCCGATACTGTTTTCCAAAATCGGTGTATAAATATCAAGATTTTCACCTACCGCAGCATTAGCAAAACTATTCTGATTTATAATCGAGCTTAAATTTTCATCGGGTTGCCAATTAAGAATATCATCGTCAACTCTGAAAGCAAGCGGTAGATAATATTTATTTTCAAGAACTTTAAAATTACCGCCGTCATAAACTTGTTCCAAACCAACCGTGGTTAAGTTGTTTTTTAAATCATTTACATATTTAACATTAAGCATAGTGTTAAGAATTGCAAAAGACGGGTTATAGATAATGCTTCTGTCAGTTGCATAAACGCCGTAACCAACATTTTTTAAAAACTCATACCCCGCAGACGGCAAATTAGACGCATAATAGGCAATACCTTTATAGTCATAAACTTGACCAGTATTACAGTTAAGCCCATCGGCATTAATTTCCGAGCGATAAAAATCATTATCGCCAACGCCGTATAAATCCTTAAACTGCTTCATAGAATCATCATTGTAAGCAAATCCGCTGTAATTTGGGAAATTATAAACTAGATTATATTTTGGGTCCTCTGGTTTTTTTCTAGTAAATGAAGCAGAAGTGTTTATTCCGACCTCTAAAACGACCACAAACGCCAAAACAGCGGTAACAATCTTCTTTGTTGTTTCAATTTTTATTCTTTTAAGAACAAGAAACAATATTGTATAAAAACTCAACACAAACAAAGTGAGTTGTGCAACTTTTTTAGGTACGATATACTCTTCATTAGTATTAGCACCTGTTACTAAAACTATCAAAACTGATACGGCAAGACCGCTTAAAATTTCGTGAACTTTAATATGTTTCAAATTGACAAAAGTCTCATAAGCAAGCATAATGAGGAAAAAGCTAAACATAAAAGTCCATCTGCCGTTGAGTTGGTTCGGGTAATGCATAGCATGCCAAACCCTTTGCAAAATATTATTATTGAAAGACGCAATGAGAAATAAAATAAATACTAATGCCGAGATTTTTTTTCTGAGAGAAAACTTTCCGTTTGTGAAAAATAATGGCACGAGTAAAAGCGTAATAATTCCGCTGTAAATATTAGGCACTTGCCAAACAATTGTGAATTTAGAATCTGGTAAAAGCTTTGCAAAAATTTCCGTAAAATGATTATAATACTCTGCTTTTTTTGGCAGTTCGATTGATTCAAAAGTTGTCTCCCTTAGTGCCTGCAAAACAGGAATAAGCTCAAACGCCGCCAAAGCACCGCCAATAACTGAAAAAATAACAAAATATTTAATTGCTTTTTTGATTTTTTTCGATTTCAAAATATCCGAATGTGCAATAATATACCAAATAAAATAAAGGACAATAAATATGCAAAGCGAATAAGCAATGTAATAATTCGTCCAAATCGAATAAAATAAAGTCAAACAATAGAGTATCGGTTTTTGTTTCAATATTAACTGTTCAAGCCCAAGAATAACTATCGGCAGCAATATTACCATATCTATCCACATAGGCTGAGTTACAAAAGCAAGCATATATGCACAAAAAGCATAAACACTACCAAACGCAACGGTAGAAACGTCCAGTTTATTAAATTTATAACGCAAGAATATGCAAAACGCCAAAGAGGCGACACCAAATCTCAAAATCGTTACATAATGGAGAACTGCCTGCAAAGAATCATGTCCGACAATGTAGAAAAATACATTAAAAATTGTGTGGGTGTAATATGCTTCTTGTGCAAAAAGATTAAAGCCAAGAAGACTGTCCCAAGACCAAACGCCCGAACCAAAACTTCTAACATTATCATAATTTTCAATATAAAACGGAAAATACTGCAACCACAAATCGTGTAACAATAGTGTTTTAGATGTGCCGTCTATTTTGAACGGAAAAAGCCCTAATTTACTAAAAAAAACAAGTGCAATTATAATCGGAATGATTACAGCAGCAGAATAATATAACAGATTTCTCTTTTTATTCATTTTAACCTCTGAAAATTAATAGCATGGGTTTGTATGAATTTTTAGTTTGACTAGTCGATTTTTTCTCTCAATAAGCTTTCACTCTTCAAGAAAAGTAAGCAAAGTAATACACAGAAAAATTCACCAAAACATGTGCATTAGCGATAGTGTAAACACGCTCTAATAGCCTGTTTTATATAGATTAGACTTGTTCTAAAACTTAATAATCTATCTTTTTTGGATTATTTTAACGTAAAAAATAAAGAGGGGGTGTAGGGGCAAATCCTTACTTCTTAGAGAGAAACTTCCTCACTATTTCAAAGTTAAACTATTCATAAAATGGGTTTTAGAACAAGTCTATTATTGAATTTTTGCAGCAGTCAAAGTATTTCTAAGTAATATCGCCCTTGTCATTGGACCAACACCTCCGGGTACAGGTGTGATATAACTTGCTTTTTCAGAAACAGACAAATAGTCAACATCGCCACAAAGTTTTCCCTCGGCGTTTTTATTCATACCAACATCAATTACAACTGCTCCGTCTTTTACCATATCAGCAGTAACAAACTTTTCTATTCCAACAGCAGCAACGAGTATATCAGCTTGTTTGGTAATTTCGGAAATGTTTTTAGTACGGGAATGACAAATTGTTACCGTTCCGTGTTCGTGTAATAAAAGCAAACTCATCGGCTTTCCAACAATATTACTACGACCGATTACAACACAATGTTTGCCAGAAACATCAATATTCGCAGAGTGAATTAATTCCATAACCCCAGCGGGTGTGCAAGGCAAAAACGAATAATCCCCAATCATAATTTTACCAACATTCACAGGGTGGAAAGCATCAACATCTTTGTTCGGGTCAATGGCATTAAGCACTTCTTTTTCATCAAGCTGTTTTGGTAGCGGAAGCTGAACAAGTATACCATTAACGTTTTTATCATTATTTAATTTTTTAATTAAATCAAGCAGTTCAGATTGCGTTGTATCATCAGATAAAGCATATTCATAAGAATGTATTCCAACTTCTTCACAATCTTTTTTCTTATTATTTACATAAACTCTTGACGCTGGATTATCCCCGACGATTATAACCGCTAAACCAACTTCAATGCCATTTGCATTTAACAGTTTAACTTCTTCTTTTACTTCTTCTTTTACTTTTGCGGCAACTTCTTTACCATTAATTACTATCGCCATTCTCAATCTCCTCTATTGTTTTACGTTCAAAATTACTAATTGCATTTGCAACTTCTTGTGCTTTTTTTACAGGTTCATTTAAAAATTCATCTTGAATTATATCTTCTGTTTCCCCAGAATTATCGTCAAATTCAGAAACTATTTTCGCTGTATTGGTAGCAAAAGCAGTCTTATTAGCTGTTGATTTCTTTGAAAGTATTACAAGCAATGTAGCAGAAACAATCACGCAAAGTGCCGCAACGAGTTGTGAAGCACGAATATTACCGATATAAAGGCTATCAGTTCTCAACCCTTCAATAAAAAATCTGCCAAGACCATACCAACCAATATACATTAAGAATATTTGCCCGTCAAATTTACGGCGTTTTGAGTACCAAGCAAGGAAAACAAAGCCCAAAACGCACCAAATACTCTCATATAAAAAGCAAGGGTGAACGGGAACGTCCCAGAGTAATTCTTTACCGTTTGCCAGCTTGCCGTCATTTGTGATTGAGAGAATGTACCCTTGAACTTCTTGACTTGTCATTCCCCAAGGGAGTTTTGTATTTGTGCCGAATGCCTCTTGATTGAAAAAATTACCCCAGCGACCGATTGCTTGTCCAATACAAAGACAAATTCCCGCCAAGTCAAATAACTTCAAAAACGATAATTTTTTTATTCTGCAAATTACATAAGCCGTTAAAAAAGCACCGATTATACCGCCGTAAACTGCCAATCCGCCCTCACGAATGTTAATTATATCCTTAAACGTTTTATAATCTTCATGTTTCATGATAACATAATAAAGCCTTGCACCAATAACGCCACCAATAATACCGCCAATTACAGCGTCCAGCATTTTATCATTATCAAGATTAAACCTATCCGAGTGTGAAAAAGCATAAATAATCGAAATTGCCATAGCAACGGATATGATTACCCCGTACCAAGCAATTTGAACTCCAAATATCGTAAACGCAATTTTCTGAACATCAAATTCCCAACCTAATTCGGGAAAGCTAACAATATTGCCCATCTTTTTTTACTCCTCACTTTGCTTTAAGGGATACTTTATATCTTTTGCTCTTTTTTTATTTTAATATATTGACAACTTTAATTGCGGAGTTAATAGTTAATAGTGCGGAGAGTCTCCGCTGGCATTTTCGCGGAACAGTTTAATAGTATTGTTAGTTTACTGTCGCGTTTTATTATTAATAATAGCCATAAATAACAGTTGCAAAACGCGACCGAGAACAAGCGATTAAGTTAAACTATCTCGCGAAACGTCACGGACACATGTTATGTGCCAGCGGGAAGTCACTGATTTGTGGCAGAATCACTGGCTTGTCGTGGTGCTCGCACGTAGACGGAGGCAAAGCCCTCCCTATAACACTGTTAACTATAAACTAGCCAGCATGCTGGTCTTAAAACGCACGCTTCATAGCCGATATACGTGCCGTAAAAATCAACAAAACCGTCTTTTCTGACTTGCGAGGCAAAGAGGGAATTGTAACCGTTTGTTCTTAGCCACCAATCATATTCCCAACCATGTTTTGATAGTTTCAAAAGGTTGTATGGTGCTAAACCCTCTTGATAATGTTTTTTGAAAAAAGAAAATTTTACAGCAGAATTTGTAACCTGTGCTATCCTATCATAATGCACACTAACTCTTCCTCGTCGACTACGTGTGAGCATATTCGTAAAACCATATATCTCATTTTCTTCGTATGCAACATCATAAAGTTGCCGCCAATTTTCAAAACCTGCAAAATATTGTGCAATTTCATCAAGACTTAAAAGAAAAAATTTATCGGTTGTGTTCCTAAATTTCTGCTCATATTTTTTATCCATAACAGCATTTCTTGTGTCGGAAAGAGAAATTTCAACAATTTTTTCTTGGTCTGTTTCAGAAAACTTTTTCAAAAAACGTGTATTAAGATATTTGCGAACATAAGACGTTTCCCATTTTGTGCTGACACTTTTTTTATTAAAATATGTGAGTTTCATCGGTCTTGCACAAAGAAGCAAAGCCATATTCGGCTTTTTCACAATCACATTCCACTTATATTTACCGAATGTTACTTCATCACCTATATTTATTTTCAACGCCCCTCACAGGCAACGCCTGCCTATATTTACAGGTAACACCTGCCTGTATTTGTGGGCAACGCCCACCTGTACTTTTTCTAATACCTTAATTAATCATAAGTTCACTGGGTTGTTCTTTAATAATAAAGGGTCTAGTTCATTCTTTATCATTCATAAGTTCACTGAACTGAACGCCACCTGTACTTTTTCTAATACCTTAATTAATTATAAGTTCACTGGGTTGTTCTTTAATAATAAAGGGTCTAGTTCATTCTTTATCATTCATAAGTTCACTGAACTGAACGCCCACCTGTACTTTTTCTAATACCTTAATTAATTATAAGTTCACTGGGTTGTTCTTTAATAATAAAGGGTCTAGTTCATTCTTTATCATTCATAAGTTCACTGAACTGAACGCCCACCTGTACTTTTTCTAATACCTAAATTAATCATAAGTTCACTGGGTAGTTCTTTAATAATAAAATTTCTGAGTTGTTCTTGATACAAATTCAAAATTTACCTGTCGCTCTGCTTTGAAGCAACAATAGATACAGCAGACCTTTCAGGAATAATATTATTAGTCAAAAATTCTTGCACTTCCTCAAATTTAAGTGTTCTTAAAATTTCAAGATAATCAAAACAAGAAACTTCCGCAAAATAATCATTCAAAAGCATTTCAGCAACTGCGTTAACATTATTAAACTGTTTAATGGAAGAACCGTAATTTTCACGACGTAAATTTTCAAAATGCTCTTTATCCAAACCGTTAATTTTAGCATTTTCAATTGTTTTATTTAGTTCTGCATATAGTGCATACGGGTCTATGCTTTCACCAGAAAATATCAACGAAAAAAAGCCGTCGCCATTAAAAACTTCACAATCAAACGAAGAGTTGATAAGTCCTTTATCGCTCATAGTTTTATAAAAAGGAGAAGCAGAATCGGTTAAAATATCAGCGATAATATTAGTAATTGTTTCCGCTTTTAGGTTTTCAATTCCACTGAGCGGCTGCATTTTATAACCAAAACTGAACATAGGCAAGCCAACCGCTTGAATATGTTCTTTTGATTTTTTAACTATCTCCAAAGTTTCATCAGGGAATACATTTTCGATTTCAAGGTCGAGATTTTGTTTCAAAGATTTATCCGCAACTTCAAGAATTTCATCAGCATTAACATTTCCAGCAATACATAATACCATATTATTCAAATTATAAAAAGTATTATAACATTTATAAAGCAAATCAGAATCAATCTTTGCAATGCTTTCTTTTGTACCCGCAATATCAATTTTAACAGGGTGTTCAAAATAAAGACATTCAAGCAAATTGAAAAAAACTTTCCAGTTAGGATTATCATTAGTCATTTGAATTTCTTGACCGATTATACCCTGTTCTTTGTCAACATTTTCCTTTGTGAAATACGGAGCCTGTACAAAATCAAGCAAAATTTTTAAACTCTCTTTGAAGTTACCAGTACAAGTGAAAAGATAAGCGGTTTTGTCAAAAGACGTAAAAGCATTAGCGTTTGCACCGGTTTTCGCATAGAGTTCAAAAACATCACAATCCTCATTTTCAAAGAGTTTATGTTCAAGAAAATGAGCAATTCCCTCGGGAACAATAGTATATTCACTATCGTTTTTTGTCTTAAAAGAGGTATTAATTGAGCCGTATTTTGTCCCAAATAACGCCATTGATGAACTGAAACCTGCCATTTCCCAGACCAATATGGTCAATCCACTTTTGTGTTTAATTTTTATATATTCCGCACCTGTTTGTGCATCTTTAACAATTTCTCGCATTATTTTCTCCTAAATTATACTATTTAACGCAGTAAAAAAGTACGTGATTTCTAAAACACGCTCAACACGCATAGTGTTTAAGCGACAACTTGAATTTTGTATACTAAACTTGTCCTAAAACTCATAATTATTTATGATGTTTTTTAGGTACATACATTTGGAGTATAAATAGAAAGGGCGGAATTCGTCACCGTCTCCCCGCTTATCGCAGGCTCCGCCCCGCCCTTTACTTACAAAAACTATAAAAAGTAAGTTTTAGGAAAGTCTACTATATAAAGACTAGTGAGTATAAAAAATTCAGACTTTAATATTATATATTATTTCATTAAACATTGCAAGAAATATTTTATAATCATTCAACTTAAAAATAACTTTACTGTTTTTTTATCACAAAGCCTTATTCACAGAAGTTAATGACTATATAAAAAATCCCAAACATAGTTTGAGATTTTTTCACATTTATAAGGCAAAAATTATTTAGACGCAATATTATATATCGCTTCAACATCTTTGCTGTTCAGATTATAAAAACCGCCTGTTGTTTCGTCGCCTGTTAAACCGAATTTTTTCACAAGCAAAGGGATGTCTTCCGATTTTGCACCAAGTTGAGTGAAGTTAACAGGCATACCTATTGAAGTCAAAAAGTTTTTGAAAGCAGTAATGCCTTTTTTTGCAGTTTCGAGCGGATTTGCAAAATTCATTTGCACACCCCAAAGTCTTACTGCAATTTGTGCGAACCTCTCTACTCCATGCCCTTTAACTTCGCAAACATAAGTCATCCAAGCTGGGAAAATTACGGCAAGTCCAGCACCGTGAGCAACGTCATATACAGCAGAAAGTTGATGTTCAATTCCATGAGAATTCCAGTCCTGCTCACGTCCAACACCCACTATGTTGTTGTGTGCAACCATACCTGCCCACATTATATTGGCTCTCGCGTCATAATCATTAGGATTTGCTATAACTTTTGGCACTTCACTGACCATCGACAACAGCACAGCCTCACAAAGCCTATCAGTTGTTTCAACATTCGGCGTATTGGAAAAATATCTCTCAAAAACATGAGCCATAATGTCAGTTGCACCAGCTGCGGTTTGATATGCAGGCAAACTTGAAGTCAATTCGGGGTTCAAAATCGAAAACTTTGGACGGGTAATATCATCGCTGTAACCGTTTTTTGTATCGGTTGAAGTTTGAGTAACTACGCTACTTTCGGACCCTTCCGAACCCGCAGCCGCAATGGTAAGAACCGTGCCAACTGGTAAACATTTTTTAGCTCTGACTTTATATGAATAAAAATCCCAAAAATCGCCGTCATATGGTACACCCAAAGCAATTGCTTTTGCACTGTCGATAACCGACCCGCCACCGACCGCCAAAACAAAGTCAACATTTTCCTTTTTTGCTAAATCAATGCCCTCATAAACAAGAGTATCTCGCGGATTTGGCTGAACACCGCCCAATTCCACATATTTAATATTTTCATTATCAAGAGATTTTTTTACTCTGTCAAGCAAACCGCTCTTAACAACAGAATTTTGTCCATAATGCAACAAAACTTTTGTTGCACCAAACCTCTTAGCAAGCTCACCAGCTTTATTTTCGGTCTCTTTTCCAAACTCAAAATAAGTTGGGCTATAAAAATTAAAATTTTCCATATCGCACCTCTTTTAATAATAAAATAAATTTTAGAACAAGTCTATTTATGTAAACAAATTGTTTTTTTATTATTAGGCTTCTTCTAAAACTTAATAATTGGTCTTTTTTGGATTAGTATCAACCTTAAAAAATCAAAGGTGGGGCAAGGCAACACTTTTTAGAAAAAAAGTCTTTACTATTTACAAGTTAAACTATTACTAGAATGAGTTTTAGAACAGGTCTAATAAAATAAATTTTCTTTTACTATTATACATCACCATATTAAAACAAGATATGCTTATATTGACCATTTTTGTGTTTTTTTATTGTATTATATTAAAATTTATGCTCAAAATTGATTTTTTTCATTTAATTCCCAATATTCCATATTAGCAAAGAGTTAAAAAAGAGCCGCGAACGGCTCTTTTAATTTTAATTAAGCATTTACAAAACCAAGCGAAGCAATATCAATATCAGCAATTTTAGTACCTCTATAATATATTGAGAAAGTACCGCTATTAACATCGCCAATTCTCGGTTGAAGTTGTAATGAAGTTCCTCCATTTTCTATGCCATAATAATTCATATCAATATTTGCACCATTAAAAGTGAAAGTAAAGTCCCCATTAGTTGCATCCGCAGGAACACCAGATACTGAAACATGGAATTGTATAACATCACCCCAGTCAGCGTGGTCTTTTGAACTATCGTATGAAGCAGACGCTTCACCAGGGGGTGGTTCAACAGGAGGAGGTGTTCCAACAGCAGTAACAGTCAATATTATTGTTAAAATTTCGTCATTGTTTTCAATTACTACTGAATGTGCACCTACTGGAACAGAGTTGTTATAAGTTAACACACCGTTTGTAAAATCAATACCATTACCATTACCACTTTTTAGCTCATAATCAACACCATAAGTTTTATCACCAGCAGTACCTTGTTCTATTGAGATAGAATCATTATTACGCGTTTTCGCTTCAACAGCTAAAGTAACAACCACTTTATTATTATCATCTTCAAGAGTGAATATCTTGTCACCGCTAGATATAGTATTTCCCCAAGTAAGAACACCAGTATCTTTGTCAAAAGTAACACCCGCAGGCAGATTCTTTGCATTATAACCGATATAACCTGTTGAACTGCTATCTGCTTTATGCTCTTTTGCATTAACAGTAATTGTGGTTTCATCTTTTCCTGTAACTATGAACTTAATATCCATAATATCAGTTTCATTACTAATAGTAAAATTATACTCTCCAACAGGAGTAGAACCATCCCAATCAACTACTCCCGTGCCCGAGAAAGACACACCAGTTGGCAAAGCTGTGGAACTTGTATAACCTGTATAAGCCTTATTTCCGCTTTCATGCTCTTTTGTGGTGATAGTATCAAAATGCCTGCTCTTAGGCGGGTTAAAGTTTGGAGGTTCTGTATTTGAATAATTGCCCGAAGGTGGCGAAACCACAATCGGACCGCCACTCGCAGGAGTTGCCGAAGACGAAGGGAAATCACTAGCATTATACACATAATTGCTGTCCTCACCTAACTTAGCCCAATAAGCAAGGAGGTCTTTACCTGTGCCACCGAACAAATCACCAAAATCGAATGTAGTGTTGTTTTTGCCAATATTTTCTAAACTCAAATTGCTGAGTTGATATGCCTCATCAAGGCTTAGTTTTCTTGGGTAAGAACCTGTATATCTCCAATGTGAATTGTCCGCACAAACCACTTCAAGAACTAAATTGTTTTTAATGTAAACTGCCCAGTTTTGTTTTTTTGCCTCTTTTGCGTTGCTTGTAATATCTGCCGCGAGTTGTTTTTGAAACCAATTGTCCGTGTCAACAGCACTTTCAATGTTTACCGCTTCAACACCGCCACT
>BNZF01000005.1 GCA_026000865.1 Clostridia bacterium | reverse complement strand
ACTTTTGTCTCCTTACTAATTTGCAACCATTATTCGCGGAGTTAAATATTAATTAAGTTAAATTATGTCGCGAAACTATCAACTTTACACTTTTAACTTTCAACTATCCAACGCCTTTGCGACTTTTGTATCCTTACTAATTTGCAACTACTGTTTTTATGTAGACCACACATAGAAAAAGATAAAACAACTAAAAATTATTCTTTCAAAAATATTAACCATATATCATCAGGAATTTTTCCATTATAGATACATACATCTGTTTTATTTTATATAAGAACTCACCACAAGCACTCTACATTATACTGCCAAATGTTCTTATCAACAGTAATAATAGTCATATTTTCAATTTTAGCGGTTGCGATAAGAATACGGTCAAATGGGTCATTATGAATATGAGATAATTCAATAATTTCAGTAGTATATTTCCTGCTTACAGGTATTTCAAATATTTTGTTTTTATCAAGTTTTTGTTGAAAATCGGAAAAACCATATTCAAGTTTTAATTTGTCATTGCTTATTTTTATCGCTATTTCCCATAGTGAAGCAGAACTGAAAAAAAGCTCATTGCTTTGGTTTGAAATTGTGGCTAATATATTCTTAGAGAGTTTCTTTTCATTTTCAAAACTCCAAATGAGAATATGTGTATCAAGCAAATATCTCATTACATATACTCCTTAAATTCATCCAATGGTGCATCAAAATCATCAGCCATCCAAATCTTGCCTTTAAGAGTACCAAACTCAAAAGGTGGTCGAATGTTTTTTTTCTCTTCAATTATAACTTTATTATTTTCATCAATAATAATATTTACAGTTTTACCTTTAAGAAAAGATAAATATTTATCGATTTCGTTAAAGTTTATAGTCAGTTCAGCCATAAAAACACCTCTTTATGATAATGGATAATTGTTGCTGTTGAACGCGGCGGGTCTAGTTATTTTAATTTTGAAAGATTTCAGCCTTAACAAATTCCACTCCGTTCAAAAATATTGATTTACCGTCTTTTTTGAATTTAGAACCTGTTAGGATAGAAATTTTTGTTTATTTTTTTCAATAATTTTTATGATTTTCAAGAAAAAAATCCACATAATATTCACATATTTTTTATTAATAATTAAAATCAAAACCTAAAATAATCAGGCAAATTTCCAATCAATGGTGAAAAATAATATTTCGCTTCTGGCAAAACAGAATTTAAAGTTAGCCATTTTTTGGGGAAATATTTCACTTTACCAGCGACATTTATAACAGGTGTTGTAAAAAATTCAGAAGAATAAGGAAAGTTGGAAATACGTTTGATTGCAACCATTTTACCGCTTTCACCAGTCATAGCAACGTCAACAGCGTATTCGCCGACCTCTAACGCCTCACGCACATCAAATTCTGATTGCAAATGTGCACAGCAACGTTGCATAATATTTAGTTCAATTGCACGTGTTTTACAACCTAATTCTTGTGTGATATTTTCTGCGAGATATTTTGCCGCAGACCCAAATCCAGGGCAATGGTCGGTGACATCAAGGTCATTATCAATTGTTTTTGGCACTCCGATAAAAGTTATACCTGTATCTGCAAGATGACGCGACAATTTATCGACTGTTTCCATGCTATCATTGCCGCCTATGTAGAGAAAAGCGTTAATATCATATTTCGCAAATGCTTCACGCAATTCTTGAAATTTTTCAACACTGCTGTCAAGCAGTTTATATCTGCACGAACCCAATGCTGCGGACGGTGTTTTGATAAGCAGTTCAACATTTCTTTGTGAAATATCAAGCGGAACAACAGTATCCTGCAAAAGCCCTTCGATACCATTCAACGCACCGTAAATTTTACAGTTTTTTTCTTTACTTCGACGATATATTCCTGCCAAACTTGCATTTATTACCGCTGTCGGACCGCCCGACTGGCCAACCATTATATTCAAACTTTTATTTCCTTTATGTATTTCCTTTATGATAAACGACAGGTAACACCTGCATATGTTTCACGACATAGCTAAGCTATATGTTTAGTTTAAGTAACACCATAAAGTTATATATTGTGTCTATATTTACAGAAGCCTATTTATCATTTTAACTTATATTACAAACAAACAACTATCAGCAATACTACTCTTCATAGAATTTTAATATAAATCTAAGAAAATGTCAAATATTTTTTTAATAAAACAATATCCTTGTCCTAAAACTCTTAATAATTTATGAGATTCTTAGGGGAAACTCCATGAAATATAAATAGAATAATGGAATAGAGGGCACAGACCTCTTACGAGTGGGACACGCCATTGCCTCCCCAGACTTATAAACTTACAAAAAATATAAAAAATTAAGTTTTAGTACAGGCAAATATAGGTTTTTTTAGTGATGCTTAAATAGCTTAATAATGCGAATCACCCTTTAAAATTTGCAATAGAACTGTTCTAAAAATCCTAAAACTTATTTTTTATAGTTTTTGTAAGTAGGGAGTGCGATGGTTCGCACCCGATAAGCGGGCAGTCCCGCAACACCGTTGTAATATTTATACTATACTATTAAAAAATAGGTTTTAAAAGGTGATTCGCATTAATAAGCTATCTTTATAAATTGCTATGATAAAAAATTAATAAAAACCCACACTTGTTTTTCATAGCCTAGAAATTATTTAATTGTGTATCCCAATCTGTTTTTAGAAAAGTATTATGAAAATATTCAATAGAATTTAATGATGATCTTAAAAACAAACTTCATCTTTTCATATTAATATTTAACATAGTTAGAAATAATTATTAATTTTGCAAAATTACTATTGCAACTTTACGCCATTATGTTATAATAAAAAGGTTGTCATTAGGCATATTCCATAACACCATCGGAAGTTTTTTTGTGCAGGTAGAAGAGATAGGATAGAACTATTATAGTTATAGTGAAGAAACTTAAAATAGCATAAAGTATAATTCACAACAATAGACCTGTTCTAAAACCTCATTCCATAAGAGGTCTAACTTGTAAATATTTAGGTTGTTCTCTCTAAAAAGTAAGGGTAAAGTACTGTAACAGCCCACTGGGCTAAGCAGACTGTCCGCACCCCACACCCGTCCTTTATTTTTTTTAACGTTAGAGTAATACAAAAAGATAGTTCATTAAGTTTTAGAACAATTCTAATATAATTTAAACATTTTCAATAGTTATTATATAAGAAACTGTTGGTATAAAAATTTCCGTTGCCTTTAACCATCCTTTTCATGCCTTTCTATGTAAAAAATCTTTATCATATTACGAATACGACTGTGGATTTTTTCCTTGAAAATCATAAAAATCATTCCAAAAAAATCAACAAAAATTTTTATTCAGCAGTTTCTAAAATACAGGAGAATTTATGAAGAAAAAATCATCTGTACCATTGACTTTTCTTGCGGTAGGGTTTATAATTGTTATGTCTCTATATTCGTTAGGTGTAATCGATATGGGTGGAGTGACGACAGTTACAGAAAAAAAATACTCAGATTTCACCTATACTGGCGAAATAAAAGGTGGCGATTTTGACGGCAAAGGTGACATAACTTTTGCGGACGGAAGTCGATATGTCGGCGATTTTTCGGGCGGACGCTTTAATGGAAAGGGAATATTTTATGCCACAGACTGGCGTTATGAGGGAACTTTCAAAAACGGAGAAATGACTGGTCAGGGTGTAGTTTATGCGAACGGTGACACTCTCACAAAATCCGCAGACGGCGTTATGGAGTTTATTTCAAAACAAAATTGGTCATATTTAGGCGGTCTGAATGCACGCGGACAGACAGGTGTCGGTCTTTTTACGTTCTCAGACGGCACCATTTATGAGGGTGATTTTGCACTTGGTTTAGCCGAAGGTATGGGCAGTTATACCTCTGAAACAGGTGAAAAAATATACGTTGGCGGTTTCAAAAACGGTTTGTTTGACGGTCGTGGGGATTATACGGGCGAAACTTTTTCATATAAAGGCGATTTTTCAAACGGAGTTTACGAAGGTGTCGGTGAGCTTTCAGAAAATGGGAAAATGCAATATAGCGGTGACTTTGTGAACGGACAACCTGATGGCAAAGGAATTTATTACAGCCCAGATGACTGGATTTATGAAGGTTCGTTCAAAAAAGGTGTTTTCAACGGTGATGGCAAAATTATTAAAGCAAACGGCGAAGTCACTGTGGGTGTTTGGGAAGACGGAAAGTTGGTAAATAATCGGTGAGTAAAACAGAAAATCATGTAATGCAAAAAAATATCAGATGGTTCTCATTTGTAAGAATTTTGGGAATGGCTTTGGTTTTGTCATACCATTTTTTTAAAAATTTGCTACCTGGTGGCTTTATCGGTGTTGATGTGTTTTTTACATTTTCAGGTTATTTGATAACCGCTTTAATGATTGATGAGTTTCGCAAAAAGGGACAGTTTCAGTTAGGTTCATTTTATAAAAGACGTTTTTTAAGAATATTCCCTCCACTTTTTTTGACAGTTCTGTTCTGTTTGCCGTTAGCTTTGTTGATTTCGCCAGATTTTACCGCCAGCATTGCAAAACAAGTTGCCGCTTCGTTGGGCTTTTCAACTAACTATTTTGAAATTTTGAACGGCGGGTCATATGAAGACAGACTTTTACCTCATCTGTTTATCCATACTTGGTCGCTTGCGGTTGAAGCACACTTTTACATTATTTGGGGCTTAATATGTGCGTTTTTTGTAATTGTTTTAGGACCATTATCGGCTCGTAATCCCAAGGGCGTGCTTGTTGGAATAAAATTCAGCATTTTCTTAGTTTCGATAGTACTTGCGGTAATGTCTTTCAGTCAAATGAAAACATTTTATGCAACATCTCCTGATGACCCTTCAATGGCATATATGAACAGCACTTCGCATGGTTTTCCTTTTCTGATTGGTGCGGCGGCAGGTGCAATATTTGGTATTCATTTGCCAAAAGGTATGCGTAATTCTCTGGTTACTTCACAGGGGAACTCCACACTGTCAAAATCTGAATTTACATCAATAATTGCCACAGGCGTAATAATTTTTGGAATTGCAGCAGAGATTTATCTGGCACGAACACTAACTTTTTCAGGAAAAGCAACTTATCAATATGGCTTTCTTGTGGCAACTTTACTTGCAACTTTAATCATAATCGCAGCTCGTATTTTGCATGAAGTAACCCCGCAAACAGTCAACGAACCTAAAATTTTGGTCGCTCTTTCCGACTTATCTTATGATATGTATCTATTTCACTGGCCTTTATATATCGTTTTTTCAAATGTTTTTAAGAGCAATACCAAAGCGGCAAGTGTTACATTTTTGCTGACTTTGGCACTTTCTGCATTGAGTTATTATCTTATTGAACCAATATTTCATTCTGGTAAAAAACGTCAAAAACACTCGAATAGTATTGGCGGTCGCGTGGTTTCCGCTATCGCAGTAGTTATTATTTTGATAATCACTTTACCAGTAAATGTTAAAGTTTTTATGCGTGCTCCTGAAATTAGCACATTAGAATCTGAGTTACAAGTTGGATATCTACACCAAGATGCCGATAAAATCAGTGCATTTAAAAATTTGGCTGATATTATAAATAGTAAACCTTTGACAATTTTAGATTCTTCAACTGGAACTTCCACACCGCCGATTTTGCCGCCAATATATAATTTTTTACCTGGTGCATCTGTTTTCGGCGATTCGGTTTGTTTGGGTGCGAGAGCAAGTTTGACTAAAAATATTCCCGATTGTGACGTTGACAGCGAGGGTTCCCGCCCACTCAGCACTGGCTATAATTTAATTATGCAGCGTCAAGAAGAAGGCACTTTGCGAGAAATAGTCGTAGTCGCTTTGGGTACGAATGGTGATCACAATTACAAAAATTCGATTGACAAAATTATCAATGACATTGAACCAGGTCACCGGTTGATTTTTGTAACACCGTATGACGGACGTGCAGACGCAACTTGGCTGTCTTATAAAACGATGGAATATATGAAAACTCTTCCTGCACAATATCCGTTTGTGACCTTAGCAGATTGGTATGAAATAATCAAACCGCAGACAAATATACTCGGTCCTGATAGAATTCACATCGGTGGTGAGACAAAAGCGATTGGTGTTTACACAGATATGATTAAGGATGCGATTGACGCGTCAAAATTGAAACCTGTTAAATATGAATGAAATTGGTAAAAAAACAAATATTTCAAATATTAACAATGCTGAATTTACTCCATGTATACTAAAGAATCTATCCCTCTTAAAAAAGATGGATAGATTTTTTTCTCAATTAAAATAAATGTTCGCGACTAAAAATAACAGTTTTATAAAACTATATCGCGAAATGCATGCAGGTACTACCTGCCCCGTCCACGTAGTAAAACTAATAACTAAATTAAACTAACTCGCGAAATGCATGCAGGTACTACCTGCCCCGTCCACGTAGTAAAACTAATAACTAAATTAAACTAACTCGCGAAATGCATGCAGGTACTACCTGCCCCGCCCACGTAGTAAAACTAATAACTAAATTAAACTAACTCACGAAATGCATGCAGGTGCTACCTGCCCCGCCCACGTAGTAAAACTAATAACTAAATTAAACTAACTCGCGAAATTACATGCGGATGCTACCTGCACAGTCGCATAGTATGAACTAACGATTAAGTTAAACTAACTCGCTTAACCGTGAGCGAACTGGGCATCTATCAACTATACACTTTCAACTATTAACTTTCCGATCCGTCGCTGGTTTCATAATATATACAGTGTCTAGAACAAATGTGTTCGCAACTTTGACAATATCATCGAGGGTAACAGCGTTGTATTTTTCAATTGATTGCTCGGGGGTAATAGTTTCTCCGTTTTGCAGACATTTTAAATGCCAAGACGCTATCGCACTTGGAGTGTCAAAAACACCTTTAAGGGAGTTTTCTAACGCAAGCTTAGCGTTGCTGATTTCGTCTGATGTGATATTTGCTTTTTTTATTTCGTCAATTTGTTCTAAAATTGCAGTTTTGGCTTTGTCAAGATTGGGAGTTTCAACTCCACTGTCAACCATTATCGCGTTTTTTGTGTCCTGATACCCGCTTGCACAATAATAGCAAAGGCTCAATTTTTCACGCACATTTGTGAAAAGTTTTGCAGACGGTATTTCACCTAAAATTGTTGAAAAAAGTTTAGTCGAATATCGGTCAAGTCCGCCTTTAAAACCTAATACCATTTTTGCTTGCAAAACATCAAGTTCTTCTGTAATTTCAGCAGTTTCAGACTTCAAAAGGCTCGGAGTATGATAGCTGATATTTTGCGGGGTGCGTTCAATTTCAGAAAAACCTTTTTGAAATAATTCTTTAACGCCAAGCGGTTTTGGTGACACGGTATGAATTTCAATCACTGCGTTTTTCAGTAAATTTTTATAAGCTTCATAAGCATTGGCTGGTGTCGCTTTTTGAGCATTTTCCTTTGAACCATATGCAGAAAAAGAACAAGGCTCGTTTTTAAAAACAGTCCTGCTAGCTTGCATAATTGCATATGCTCGCTTGTTGTTAATCTCACTTTCAATTGTGTCAAGAATATCTTTTTTTCTAAAATTAAAAATTTCCTGTTCAAAACCATTATCAACAATATAAGGCTCAAAAAGACATGTCAAAAAAATTTCGATTGCTTCTTTTGTAATATTTTCGCCGTTAAAAGTGAACTTATCCTCAATGGTTGAAAGGTAAAACGTAATCAGTTGAACATCTCCGCGTTTTGAAACAGAAACATTCAAACTCGCCCCATATAACGCAGAAAGTTTTGAAGAAAGTTCAGCAAGCGTTTTATATTTTGAATTGTTTGAAGCAATAATGCTTGCCGCAAGAGCATTAAGCGGTGAATTTTCCTCATCAAGCAGTATCGCAAACGACACCTGTATCGTGTTAGTTGTGAATTTTTCATCTATAATCGGCGAAAATCCCACGCCATTGGCAATTAACTCACGCATATATTTTCCTCACTTTGTATTAAATTCATCAGGAATATCATCAAAATTTAACTCTTCCATTATCGTGTTTTTAATATCCGTATTTTTAGTCTTAAAATCCGAATTTTCAGACTTAAAATTTGTCTCATCGTCAAGATTAAAATTCAAAGGCGTAGTATCGATTTTGAACCGAGAAATCATTTTCTGTTTTCGCTGAGTAACACGCTCGTTTTCATATTCAGTAATTTTACTTGCGGGAGCAGAAAACATCGGAAAACCAGCGACATCTCTTAATAATCTATAAAGATAAGTGGTATACAATTGCAGAACGAAAAAAACTGCTATGCTAAGTGCTGAAATATCTGCTGTCACAAAAACATTGATAATTACAAAAATTATAAAGACAATGTTAGCCCAATAAACTCTCGTAAAAAAAGTAAAAAGGAACAAACACATTAAACCAACTGTCTTCAAAAAACTAATCAGCGACAAAGGATTAACAAAAAATGTGACTACAAGTATTACCGCAGTAATAATTATAAAAAAAGCAATAATAGCAAATAAAACATTCTCTATAAACTTTATTCTCTTCATTAATGTTCGGCAATATGTATAGTGACCATAAGTTTCTTCATTGGCACTATCATTTATTCTATCATGAATTTTTAAAGATTTCAACTCTGATTTTTTATATTTAACAACCTGTTTAATCATTGCAGTTGATTTTTTAATGCTGTCAAGAGTTTCGACCTTTAATTCTTCTTCGCTTTTGCCATATTCCTGACGGTCATATTTACTAAAATTAGCCATAGGTCCCTCTATATAAAATCATAAAACAAAATTGTTCAAAAACCTAATAATTTATCTTTTTTAGAATGTTCTAACGTTAAAAAAATCAAAATAGGTGTTGGTCGACTACACACTATTTTAAATAGTAACGTCCTTATTATTTCCAAATTAAACTATTCATATGATAGTTTTCAGTATATTTATAACAAATAAACTAAAATAGACCTGTTTCAAAACCCCATTCTATGAATATTTTAACTTGGAAATATTGAGGATATTCTCTCCAAAAAGTGGGTAGTCGGTACTGTAACAGTCCACTGGACAGTTGCTCGTGCTGTCGCACCTCACACACCCTCTTGATTTTTTTTAACGTTGTGCAATACAAAAAAAGATAGATTATTAAGTTTTAGAACAAGTTTAATAAATATTAATTGTTAATCATTAATGGTATATAATCCTCGTTAAATGGTTTAATTATATCGGGATAAAAATTAGCATAATTGAACATTTTATCTGCAAGTCCGTCTTTTAAAAAAGAAATAATGTCGCTTAAAGATTTTGTGAAAACAGCCTCACAAAAAGACGCAACGCAAATAAATTTATCGCCGCCGATTTCCATAACCCTAAACGGCCAAACTGCACACTCAAAAGGTTTGTTCTCCCCCAAAGCACAGCCATTTTCGGTCAAAGCTGGACAAGACATCAATTCGCCGTGTGACAGCGGAGTAATCTTAAATCGAAAAATATTTCCCCATTTGAAAAATTCAGCATTGGAATTAAAAACCTTGATTTTTTCCATTTCCAAATCGGTAAAAACAGGTACTTCCCATACATCGTATTCATCAAAACTGCAACAAAGTCTACACTCCGCACATTTCTCTTTTTCAAGTAAGCCTTTTAGCATATCTCTCACTACTCATATTTATTAACATATATTTTTACTTTGAGCCTCAATATCTTGCCTTAGACCTATTATTCATTGCACTTTTTTTAGCCACTGCAACTTTTTTATTTTAATTAATTTGCAACAATTGTTACACAGTCAACTGTTAATTGTGGACAATCCAAATCTCGTCTGCATATTGCTTAATTGTTCTGTCGGAGGAAAATTTTCCTGCTGATACAGCATTAAGCCATTGTTTTTTTGCAAAATCAAGACGGTTTTTATAATCAGCATTTGCTTTCAGTTTTGCTTCAACATAATTTTCTAAATCAAGCAAGAGGTAATAATGGTCGGGGGTATGCCAAGAAGCACCGTCAAGGAGCGAATAATAAAGCTCGCGATAAGAACCCTCACCCTTAGAAACTTCTTTGATAGTTCCATCGATTAAAGTTCCGACAACGCGGCGTATTTTATCGTTATTTGCAAGAATTCCGCGTGGGTCATAGGTGTTTCGCACCTTAAATATTTCCTCGACTGTTGCACCGAAAATGTAGTTATTTTCAATTCCCGCTTCCTCGGCAATTTCAATATTCGCCCCGTCAAGTGTACCCAGAGTTACCGCACCGTTTAACATAAGTTTCATGTTTCCCGTGCCGCTTGCTTCTGTTCCAGCAGACGAAATTTGCTCGGATATATCGGCAGCAGGAATGAGTTTCTCGGCATAACTAACATTATAATTCTGCACAAAAACTATCTTTATCAGCGAGTTAACGTCCTCGTCATTTTCAATTAATTTAGCAATGTCATTGATAAAATTAATAATCCCTTTTGCACGGCGATAACCAGGTGCAGATTTTGCACCGAAAATAAAAGTTGTCGGATAGAAATCTGTTATTGAACCATCTTTTATGCCATAATAAATCCAAAGAATTGAAAAAGCATTCAAAAGCTGACGTTTATATTCGTGAAGGCGTTTTATTTGTATATCAAAAATTGAATTTGTGTCAATGTCAATACCCTCACGGACTTTGATAAAATCAGCGAGTTGTTGCTTTTTTGTCTGTTTAATTTCAATAAATTTTTTCAAATTTTTCTTGTCGTCAGAATATTTTTCGAGTTGTTTCAATTGTGTTAAATCAGTGAGATATGAATTATTTTTAAGCAATTTTGTGAACAATGCGGACAACTCTGTGTTACACAAACCAAGCCAACGGCGTTGAGTAATTCCGTTAGTTTTGTTTTGAAATTTTTTTGGATAAACATCATAAAAATCTTTTAGTACAGTTTTTTTGAGCAGTTCAGAGTGAATTGCCGCAACCCCATTGATATATTTACCAACATAAGATGCTAAATATGCCATATGAATGTAGTCTTTTTGAATAACTTTCATCTTTTCGATTTGTTTTTTATCAACCAATTTTTGGTATAATTCACATATCATTTTCTCATTAATTTGAACAATAATATCATAAATTTCAGGTAAAATTTCTTCAACAAGGTCAGTCCGCCATTTTTCAAGAGCCTCAGGCATAACCGTATGATTGGTATAATTAAACACTTTTGTCGCAATTATAAACGATTGTTCAAAAGACAAACCTCGTTTTTTTAGTTGTAAAATCAACTCAGGAATGGCGATAACTGGGTGAGTATCGTTGAGTTGAACACTAATAAATTCGGGTAATTTTGTATAGTCATGAGATATTTTTTTGAAATTACGCAGAATATCTTGAATTGCCGCCGAAGAAAAGAAATATTGTTGACGCAGACGTAATTTTTGTCCATCATTACCATTATCATTCGGATAAAGCACAGCAGAAATACTCTCAGCAGTGATTTTATCTTTATTTGCCACCAGATATTGTTGATTATTAAAAGAGGTGAAGTCAAAATCCTCTTCCATTTCCGCTTGCCAAAGACGCAGAGTGCCGATATTAAACGTATCATAACCGACAATCGGATAGTCATAAGGCACAGCTTTAACGGTCAAATCGCTGTATTGCACGCGAATTGATTGATGGTCTTTGCGAACACCCCAAGGGTCAGAAATTTGCCATTCGTCAGCAGTTTCAACTTGCTTTCCATCAACAATTTGTTGTTTAAAAAGACCATATTTATAGCGAATACCGTGACCGATAAGCGGTATGTTTAAGGTCGCCGCACTGTCAAGAAAACAAGCCGCAAGCCTCCCAAGACCGCCATTTCCCAAAGCGGAATCGTTAATATCTTCAAGTGACGTTATCCCATTTTCAACACCGATTTCTTTCAAAACCTTATCAATATCGTCAATCAAACCAAGGCAGTACAAATTATTATGCACCATTCTACCCATCAAAAATTCCATAGACAAATATGCCGCATATCTCTGTTTACGCTGACGAAAAGTCGAATTTTCCCAATTCTCACGAATATAATTTTGGACAATTGTTCCAACCGCATCATGAAGATGCTCAGGAGCTAATCTTTTTTTATATAATTTCACATTGTATTTTTCTTTTAAGAATTTTTCCAAATCTGTTATAAATTGTTTTTTATCAATACCCATATTTTTGTTTTTCAACACCTTTAAGAATTTATTTTTTTCTTTGGGAAGGTTCCTTGCTTTGTAGCAGAATCAGAACCTTGACGTAGATTTATCGTAGTCGGGAAACTCTTACCTTAGCAACTATATATCATTGCACCTTTTTTCGCTTAATTAATTGCTCCATTGTTTTCATAGTGAAACTTCAAAACGCAAAGTTGAAATATTTTGAACATGCGTTTTTTAAACTATGCAACATGTATATAAACTATTGACTTAATTCTAATTATATCGTGAAATATACACAGGTATTACCCGCCTTTTTTGGGCATTTCATAAAACCTATTAAACAATTTGTTGAGGTATTTTATTTGTTTAAGAACATCGTCATTTAGGTCATTGTCAGAAATGCGGTATTTCCAGTTAATGCCCAAAGTTGAAGGCGTATTCATACGTGAATTTTCATCGTTTCCGAGAAAATCTTGCATTTGAGCGATTGCATATTCCGCACAACTGCTCCAAGCCAAACGTATAACAGCATTTGGTATTTCCTTTTTCTTCTCAACATTTAAGTATTCAAAACAATGTTTGATAGTTTTTTTGTTGAGACTGCTGACCCACCCTTTGAGCGTCGGGTTATCGTGTGTGCCTGTATAGACTACCGTATTTGAGGTTGTAAAATTATGGGGCAAATAGGTATTCTCACTGTCACCGCCAAACCCAAATTGCAAAACTTTCATACCAGGGTAGCCGACTTCTTTTAACATCGCATCAACTTCTGGGGTGATAAATCCTAAATCCTCGGCGATTACATTAAGTTTGCCAAGTTTTTTCTCAATTATTTTGAAAAGTTCAGCACCTGGTCCTATCCTCCATTCGCCGTTTTCAGCAGTTTCATCGGTCGCAGGAATTGCATAAAAACTCTCAAATCCTCTGAAATGGTCAATTCGCACGACATCAAAAAGTTTTGTTGCAAATTTAATACGCTTACGCCACCATTTATAGGCTTCTGGTTTGGCATTAGCGTTATTTTTATTGGTAATTTTTACAGTTAATTTATCCGCAGTTGTTCCCTCTTTATGCACCTTCCAGTTATATAACGGGTTGCCCCAAAGTTGTCCTGTCAGCGAATATTCATCAGGCGGACACCCTGCAACATCGATAGGTTTTTTGTTCTCATCAAGCAAAAATAATTCAGGATTACACCAAACATCGCTGCTATCATAAGCGGTATAAATCGGCATATCCCCGATAATTTCAATGCCTTTGTCGTTGGCATATTGTTTCAAATTAGTCCATTGGCGGAAAAATTTATACTGAATAAACTTAAAAAAATCAATATCTTTTTTATAATCTTCTTTTGCTTTTGCAATTACTTCCTCGTCACGCAATGCAAAAGGAGCAGACCATTCGTTCCAAGCCACGCCTTTATTTGCAAACTTCAACGCCATAAACAAAGCATAATCATCAAGCCAATATTTATTATCTTCTGTAAATCTAAAATAAAACGCTGAAAGGTCATTGCGGTAATTTTTATATGCAATTTTTAGTACCTTAAAAGTATTTTCATAAATACGTTTATAATCAATTTCTTTGGAATTTGTATCCCATTTAATAGAATCATAATCTGATTTTTTGAGTATACCATCAGATTTTAGCTGTTCAAAATCGATAAAATACGGGTTGCCCGCATACACAGAAAAAGATTGATAGGGGCTGTCACCAAAACTTGTCGGCGAAATCGGCAAAACCTGCCAACATTTCACACCCGCGTTACTCAAAAAATCTATAAAATCATATGCACTTTTGCCCATTTTCCCAATGCCATATTTTGACGGCAGTGAAGATATATGCAATAATATTCCGCTTTTTCTCATAATTTTTCCTCAAATATTTTTTTTGTATTCCTCAAACCTTGCAGTTTAATCTCATTATAAAATGGTGTTCCTGCCGCATATTCCCAAAATATACTGATAAAATACAGCTTATAATAGTGTAAATTAAACGGATTGCAAATTTTGTCAGTATCATTATATTTTGAAAGCATATTTTCGTCAATAAAAAAATCCCAAGGTTTTTTACCTTTCATTCCACAATAGTGAAAAATCACAGGTAAATAGCCAAGTTTATCAAGCTTTTTAAAGTACATCATACAGAAATTATATGGCATATATAATTCTGAACGAATTTTTTCATAATCAAAATATTGCATGTTTTCAATAAAATAAAGGGAAAATAATCCTTGGTCGCCAAAATAAATTTGTGGATTTTGAGGTGATAAATTCGGATATTTTTTCACTTCTGATTTTACAAAATCACATAATTTATCTAGTGTAATCTTTTTGCGAAAATAGTCAACATTAATAACATAAGACCCAGAATTAAAAACGCCAAAAGAAATATTATGATTTTTTTGTAAATCAGCAGTATCATTTTTTGTAAACTTACGAATTTCTCCGTTTTCAATATGATATTGATAAGGCGTGATAATAAGAGCGTTATCGCCAAAATCTGCGGTATAATAAGGCGTAACATCGCCGTTAAAGAGAATATCGCCCGCGTCTATGCACAAAACTCGCTCACAGTTTAAATACTCCGCACAAAGCAATGGCATATATGCCTCATATGACCAGTTTCCACCATGTTTTGAGAGAAATTGCAATTTTTCGATAGCAACAGTATCCGTAATTTTTATCTCAATAAAGTTAAAATTAGGAATTTTTTCAGCAAAATCTTTTAATATCTGAATATTTTCCTCGCTCACACGTGAATGCATAAGGTAAAAATTCACATCTTGTTTTGTCTTTGCTGCAATTGTCACCCACTGCACAGGGATATATTTTATAAGATTATCATCGCAGGATGTCAATATATTCACTTTTTCCCTTTGAGCCACAAAAGCTTCCCTTTGCGACTTTTATTTCATTGCAACTTTTAATATCCACTACAACTTTTTTTATCTTAATTAATTTGCAACCATTGTATTTTTATTTCTATCAAAACGCGAAAGTAAACGAATATTCTTGCTAACTATCTCGTAAACGTCGGCGTATTACGCCACATTACCTTTTTCCTATTCAATCTTTTACCTGTAACTTTTATATGCTTCGCATCTAAAAGTTGCCAGACGTGTCTTTCGTGAGATATACATCAATATGAACCTTGGTGTAACCATCTTTACCAACGCGAAGAACAGTGAGTTTAATCGGATTTTTATCGTCAATAGTGCTGACAAGTTTTGAGAGAGTTGTGAATTTTGATGTCTCTTCACCGTTTGCTTCAATGATGATGTCGTATTGTTTGAGGTCACTTTCTGCAACTCGGCAATCTTCCGCAATTTCCCAAACTATGAGACCGTTAGTATCCGAAGGTAAGTCAAAACCTGTTGCTTCTTCAAAGTTATCGGCAGCTTTTGGATTTGTCGTCTCTATCGCCGTAATGCCAAGCCTGTATCTGTTTTCGATATAACCTTTTTGAATAATTTCCTCGATAATCGGTTTTGCAGCCTTGACTGTAATCGCAAAGCCTAAACCCTCAATGAGATAACCGCCGTCTTTTGAAGAAGTTATACCGATTACTTCGCCATACATATTGCATAACGCACCGCCAGAATTTCCAGGTGAGAGTGCCGCAGAAGTCTGAAAACATTCCATTTCAAAACCGTTAGTGCCAGTTGAAATATAACGTTTTGTTCCAGAAATTATACCCTCGGTGATTGACCATTTGAAGTTTGCAGGGTTGCCAATTGCAACACATTTTTCACCGAGTTTAACGTTATCAGAATCAGCAAATTTGGCAGGTATTAAACCTTTCGCACTGATTTTAATAACAGCAACATCTGATTTCGCGTCATATCCAACAATGTCTGCGACAAATTTTCTATCGTCTTTCAAAATGACTTCAATTTTATCTCCACCATTTATGCAATGTGCATTTGTAAGGATATAACCATCCTCAGTCAAAATGATACCCGAACTTGACCCTGACGGCAAAGTTTCGGATAAACCATATTCATATTTGCTAATTGCAACAATAGACGTCATAATAACTTCCGCAATGCCGACTGTTGTATATTCACCGTTTTCATTTTTTAAAGCAATATCACGTTCTGTTGATATAAGAGAAAGTGTGTAATTTGGATTTGTAACATTTTTATTGCGAAAATCAAAAGCAACACACCCGATAGTAATTGCGATTACCAACACAAAAGCAACCGCTATCCACAGTCTGTTTGTTTTTTTCTCTTCAATGAAAGTGCTTCCTTTATAATGCTCATAAAACCCTTTTAAATTTTTGGCTTTGTATACATCAGTAATGGGATTTTCATGTTCATACAATCCATTTGGATTTTGGTATTCAGTCAGCGGAATGACTTCATTTTCGCTTTTATATGAGAAGTGTTCAACTTCCATACTCTTGAACTCTTCATCCTCAAAAGAGTAAATATCTGGGTCATTCCCTGAATTGATAATTTTTTTATATCGTTCAAAAAAATTCATTACTCACCTACAATCATTTCGATTTTGTTTTTTAATATTAATTCTGAAACTCATAATTATTTGTAAGATTTTTTTGGAGGAACCATGAACTATAAAATATAGTATAAATATAGATAGTACAACGGGTTTGCGGGTCGTACCACCCGCTTATCGTGGGCTGAACGCCCGAACCCTCGTACTAAAAAACTATAAAAAATAAGTTCAGAGCTACCTAATTTTTATAACAAAGCCCATTGAAATTTACAAGCAAATTTCAAACAAGACGCATACGTCGTGTGCGGATAAAGTCCGTTGGAAATCTTGTTTCATACGCAATTCCGAGCGTGCCTTTGGCACACTCCCTCGCTGTACGGCGAGAACACCACAACTATATGTCAAGTGGAATTGCTACATAAATAAAAAGCGGTTATTAATAGTATGCCCATACTTTCTTGGAAATTTTGCACATTTTTAAATCAAAAAAAGGACAAGCGACTTAATGCCACCTGCCCACCACGTTCATTATCTGATAGAGTGTTTGCAAAGTCTATTTCGCTTTTAGCGAATGTTTTTCACGATTTTCTTTTAACTAATTTCTTAGTCGGTTACTGCAATATAAAAATCGCTACTTCTATACTTTATAAACCTAAACTATCAAATATTTAACGCTCTTAATTATAAACTGAAAATTATTTATATTCAACTTTTAATTGTAAACTATTTATTACCAAATTTTCAACTATTAGTTAACTGCCTATTTATTCATCAAACATCATGATATGTCTTTATGTTTACACAACTTACCAAAAAACTCGATTATTTTACTACCACGGTTTATGGTCTTATATGCAACTTTTATTATAAACTTTTTATTTGATATTGCAACGTTATTACGAATAATAATCCGATATTTTAAAATTTTGTTCCAAGAATTTAAATATGCTTTCAACTTTTAACTTTTCGAGTCATCAGCTTCAAACTTATAACCAACGCCCCAAACAGTTTTAAGCAACCATTTATCCGAAACGCCGTCAAGTTTTTCACGCAATCTCTTAATATGAACATCAATAGTTCGTGAATCTCCGTAATATTCAAAACCCCAAACTTCATCAAGCAATTGGTCACGCGAATAAACCCTGTTTGGGTTTGAGGCGAGGAAAAAGAGTAATTCAATCTCTTTCGGAGGGCAATCAACGACTGCACCACTAATTCGCAATTCATATCTTGTCATATTTATAACAAGATTTTCATATTCAACAATTCGAGAATCTTTTTTAGGATTTTCAGAATTTTTTTCTATACGGCGTAAAATTGCACGCACACGAGCCAAGACCTCTTTAACATCAAAAGGTTTAACGATATAGTCATCTGCACCAAGCTCAAGACCCAAAACTTTATCAAAAGTTTCGGTTTTTGAAGTAATCATAATAATAGGCACATTAGAAAAACGTCTGACTTCGCGGCAAACCTGCCAACCGTCCATTCCTGCGAGCATAATGTCGAGTAAGGCTATATCAGGTTCAACAGTCTTAAATTTTTCGACAGCATCATTACCGTCCTGTGAAACAAAAACTTTGTATTGCTCTTTGTCTAAATGATACTTTAACAACTCGCAAATGTCTTTGTCATCATCTACAATAAGTACTTTCGTTGCCGTCATAATATTCTCCAATCAAACTACATTGCTGAATTTTTTCCATTGTATCAAAATAATTAAAGACTGTCAACAATTTTTGAAAAAAACATGAATAGTCAGGCAATTTTTCGCCTATATTTTTGTGATTTATTAATGGTTGTTTATTGATTTTATCACTTTATTTGCATTTATTTCTATAATTTTTTAAAATATTAACAATAATTATAATTTTTTTAACTAAACTTAGCTATTATAATCCATCTTGATTTTTCAAATGTAACAAAAATCAAGCCCAAAAATTGTAATTAATTATTAAAATTCACAAGATTTTGCATATATTGCAGAAAAAATATTTCATAAACCAAGTTTTTCAATATTTTAGATATCAAATTTTTGCGTACTTAAAATAAAGCACTTTTCCCAGGAAATAATTTTATATGAGAAAAATATTTAACAGAATTATAACAAAAATAATCTTATATAAAAGTATTATGTAAAAACAGTATAATAGGCTTGTCCTAAAACTCATAATTTTTTGTAAGATTTTTAGGTTTAACATTAATGGTATAAATATAACAACGGGGTTGCGGGCGCTGCCCGCTTACTGGGGGCGAGCCCCAGTCCCCCCTTACTTACAAAAAACTATAAAAAATAAGTTTTAGAAGTTTTAGGACAGTTCTAATAGAAATGAACTTGTTTTTTATAGTTTTGTAATTAAGAGGCTCAGGGGGCGAATCCCCCGTTGTTATATTTATACTCCAAAGAACAAATTTTTAAAATCTTACAAACAATTATGAGTTTTAGGACGATTTATAAGGTTAAAAACACAAGCTTAATTTTATGAAGCAACTCATTTTTAATCATTATACACCTAATTTTTAATTTGTCGAGAACTTTTTTATTTTTATATGTAATAATCGTCAGTTTGCCATAACTGACGATTATTTTGAATTTTGAGAGAGTTTTTTTTTACTACTTATGCGAATCGCCCTTTGAAACTTGCAATATTGGCAATTTTACCAAAATTAAAGTGCGAAGTGCTTATATAAGGCATTATACATGGAATTGTAATAATTTTTTTAAGGTGATTCACATTACTTAATAACCCTTATCTTAATTATTCCTTCAATATCAGAGATTTCAGAAATTACTTTTTCTGTTATTTCTCCGTTGACATCAAAAATCGCATAAGCATAATCCTTTTTGGATTTGTCAACCATGTTTTCAACATTTATTTTTTCTGTCCCGAAAACATTAGTAATTGCAGAAATAATTGACGGAATATTTTTATGAATAATGCAAATTTTGGTATATTCAGTAATCAACTCAACATTCGGCAAGTTTACAGAATTAGTGATATTTCCGCTTTCAAGATAGTCGATTAGTTGCTGTGAAGCCATTACCGCACAATTATCCTCACTCTCCTCAGAAGAAGCACCAAGATGAGGGATTGCGACAATATTATCAACACCGAGTGTATTATCATTTGGAAAATCTGTTACATAAACAGAAACTTTTCCAGATTTTAAAGCTTCGATTAAATCCGCGTCATTAACGAGTTCTCCGCGTGCAAAGTTGAGTAATTTCACACCATCTCGCATTTTTGCGATAACGTCTTTATTAATAATTCCTTTTGTCTCAGCGTTAAACGGCAGATGCAGAGAAATATAATCCGCTTCTTTATAAACCTCGTCGGGAGTTTTAAGAACTTTCACTTCGGGTTTGAGTTTAAGTGCGGCAGAAACAGACAAAAACGGGTCAGTTCCAACAACTCTCATCCCCAAAGATACCGCAATATTAGCGACCAAAGCACCGATTGCACCCAACCCGATTAATCCGAGAGTTTTGCCTTTGATTTCTGTACCACCAAAATTGCCTTTGCCTTTTTCAACAAGTTTGCCGACTTCGTCGCCTTTCCCTTTAAGACTTTTCGCCCAATTTATTCCATCAGAAATTTTTCTTGATGACAACAAAAGTCCCGCAACAACGATTTCTTTAACGGCGTTAGCATTAGCACCAGGTGTATTAAAAACAACAACTCCCTGCTCTGAACATTTTTGAATTGGGATATTATTTACGCCAGCACCTGCTCTTGCAATTGCCAAAAGATTTGGTTTCAATTCGCTGTCCAACATATTAGCTGAACGCACAAGCACCGCGTCAGGTGCATTTGGTGCATCTGAAATATTATATTTCTCTCTGTCAAAAAGATTTGTGCCAAGTGGTGATATTTTATTTAATGTCTGAATTTCTATCATAATATTCTCCTTTTTTATTTTGAACCGCAATACTTACCTCTGCGACTTTTAGGAATTTACACTCCTAATTTGCCAATGAAACTTTTTTCGCCTTATTAATTTGTAGTCATTATACTTTATGTTACCACCAAAACGCGGTGGTAAATTAATAAAACTATCCGCCCGCGTGAGTTATCTAACCGTACAGTAAAACTAATACAGCCCAGTATTCGCTTGCAACTTTTTTATTTTAAATAATTTGTAGCCATTGTACTTTTGTTACCAACAAAACGCGGTGTTAAATTAATAAAACTATCCGCCCGCGTGAGTTATCTAACCGTACAGTTAAACTAATACAGCTCAGTATTCGCTTAGTACTGTGAACTGTTATAGTCCCTGTTTGCCTGCTTTACTCTACAACATATTCTTTCTTAATATCTTCAACGATATTCTTAACCTCTGCAAGTTCTTTTTTTGCAAATTCAATTGCTTTAATATTGTTATCAATATCAATTTGCATTTGCCTGATTTGGTCCTCTGCGTTACGTATTAGTGTCAAAACATGTGCTTTTGCGATTAACTCAGTGTTTATTCTGATAATTATGTCATCCATATTTTTTCCTTTGGGAAGGTTCCTGCTAGTAGCAGAATCAGAACCTTGAAGTAAATTTATCGTAGTCGGGAAACACTCATCTCTGCGACTTTTTGACATTTATACATTTTAATAGCCTTTTTAACTTTTTTCGCCTTATTAATTTGCGACCATTAACCTCGAAGACAAATGATGAGCTAATCAAACTATCCCGCGTGATGTCCGCCAACGACGGACATCATACTTATTAACTATTACTTAATACTCTGTGTCTTCTGGGATAACAAAAGCCAAAATAATATATACCCAGAACGCCAAAGAAAATGATATGACAGCCGCGACCACCCAAATTACTCTCATAACAGTTGGGTCCATATTAAAATATCTCGCGAAACCGCCACATATACCAAATATTTTCTTGTCTATTCTTGAACGTGTTAATTTCTTTTTGCATTAATATCAATCCTTTTTTATTTTATAGACCTGCTCTAAAAATATATTTAATTTTTACAAATATAATGCTCATAGGGATTTTATATACTTTATCGAGGTAGTCATCCCCTATAATAGACCTGTTTCTTCAACTCATAATTATTTATGATGTTTTTTAGTTTCTACCCTTTGAAGTGTAAATAGAGCAACATGGTGCGGGGCCCTGCAAATCAGGGTACACACCCCCCGCCCCCCTACTTGCAAAAAACAATAAAGTAAATTTCAGGTCTACAGGTCTATTAGTAGAACGTTTTAAAGGCTATAAAGGTGGTTTTTTATGTCCACTTATAATATAAAACAAGTCTGTTTTATATTAGCAATTAACTGTTAGCTTTTTCAAATTCACTCATAAATTCTACTAGTTTCGCAACACCTTCTGTTGGCATAGCGTTATAGATAGACGCTCTCATACCACCGACAGAACGGTGACCTTTTAGGTTAATAAATCCAGCTTTTTTAGCTTCTGAAACGAATTTAGCGTCAAGCTCATCATTACCTGTAACAAAAGGTATATTCATAAGACTTCTGTCTTTGCCAAAAACAGTTGCACTGAATAATTTTGAATTGTCAAGAAAATCATAGAGTAAATTTGCTTTTTTTGTGTTGATTTCTTTCATAGCAGTAAGACCGCCTTTGGACTGCACCCATTCAAGCACCAATTTAAGTATATATATGCCGTAAGTTGGCGGAGTATTATAAAGACTATCGTTTTCAACATGAGTTTTAAAATCAAGCATAATCGGAGTTTCGGGACGAGCATAACCAACTAAATCCTCACGGACAATTACTACTGTTAAACCTGCGGGACCCATATTTTTCTGTGCTCCTGCAAAAATTATGCCGTATTTTGAAACATCAATCGGCTCAGAGAGTATACATGACGACATATCTGAAACAATCGGAACATTACCTGTATCGGGAAGTTCAGACCACTTTGTGCCATAAATAGTGTTGTTTTCGCAGATGTGGAAATAGTCAGCGTTTGGGTTGAATTTTGACTTGTCAAGTTCAGGGATATATGAAAAAGTTTTGTCTTTTGAAGAGCCAACGACATTACATTCACCGTATTTTACAGCCTGTTCATATGCTTTCTTTGCCCATTGACCAGTGATTACGAAGTCAGCTTTACCTGTTTTCATGATGTTGAGAGGTACCATTGCAAATTGCAAAGACGCTCCGCCCTGCAAAAATAAAACCTTATAGTTGCTTGGAATACCTAAAATATCACGCAATAGTTGCTCGGTAGATTTGATAATTGCGTCATATTCTTTTGAACGGTGTGACATTTCCATTACGGACTGCCCTGTTTCGCCGTATTCAACCAATTCTCCCGCCGCTTTTTTTAACACTTCCTCTGGTAATATTGCTGGACCTGCACTGAAATTGTATACTCGCATATATAATTACCTCTTTGTTAATTTTTTGTAATTGAAAAGATTTCATTGATATTCTATCATACGCAAAAATCCTTGTCAATATCTTTGTCAATATTTTAGCGGGCAACGCCTGCTGTGCTTCGCAAGTTAATAGTTTATAGTGTAAAGTGTATAGTTAATGAAAATCTTTATTTAAACTTTAAACGTTTCAGTTAATGTAGACTAGTTTTTTTGAAATTTTAAAGATTATGCATGTCAAATATGTCGAAACTACGACCAAATATGCTAAATCTATTTAAATTCAATATTTAAATTCAAATTTTATCCTGTAAAATAACAGAGCAAATGGCGTATCAATGAAAATTTCTATTTAAACTTTAAACGTTTTAGTTAATGTACACTAGTTTTTTTGAAAATTAAACATTATGCATGTCAAATATGTCGAAACTACGACCAAATATGCAAAACCTATTTAAATTCAACATTTTATCCTGTAAAATGCAATAATGCAGAAAGAGGTGATTCCAATGGACTGTTCATTTTGCTGATGTTCATATTAAAATGTCAGCACAGGAAGTTGTAAAGTCAGCAGACGGACTTCAATATTCAAAACGTCTGCGGTAAATATGCAACCTATTACAAAATTTTGTATATAGGTTGCAATAAAAAAACATGCTATGCTTTTTATGTATAGCAAAAAAGAGGTTTAAACTGCAAAAATTTAAAAAATTATTGGCAACATTGATGGTTGTCGGGGTGATTGCAAGTGTTGGGCTGTTGGAGTGTCAGGAATTAATTGGTCAAATAGTAGTAGTGGCGGCTCATCTGGAATTCACGGAAACAGTAATACCAGCAGTTCAAATAGTACATTTTTCTATGATGTATATGCATCAACAGCAGAAGCTAAATTACAAAATGTTTCAGGTGCAACTCGCGGTGCATCAGCAGGAGTAACGTCCTATGATGTTACTGCGGGTGGCGGGGCTACTATCTATGCTTCTGGTGGCACAACAAACTCTTCTCTTCTTAATGGACTTACAGTATACTCAAACGAAATAAGTGTTGTTCATAATTCAGTATATGATTATGTTGTTTGCAATGCTTATCTAAACACATCAACAGGTATAAACTCCGCAATACCAACACTTGATAAATATAATTTTAGATATGAGTATTTATTTTAATGGACCTGTTTCTTCAACTTATAATTATTTGTGAGATTTTTAGGGAAACCCATGGATATAAATAAAACAATTGGGTTCAGGGGCAAAACTACCGATAAGCGTGGCTTTGCCCCTGAACCCTCTTCATCTTAATTTGTACGAATTAAACAAATTTATATAAGTTTTAGAACAGGTTCTTATACCTAAATCAAATTAGGAGGAAATATGAATTTTATTTTTAAAAATATTTGTAATTTTTTTACTAATCAAAAAATATTTTTCATTCTGCTAATTGTCAGTATCGCGGTTTCAACCCTGATTTTAAATTTTTCTTATGGCTTATATCAAAATTATAACACACTAAAAAGAATAAGTCATAATGCAGAAAACTTATCAGAATTTGAAATAGGGGTTAACAATACTAACAATAAATATTTAAGACGACAAGACTTGGATATGGCTCTGACAAAATTACCCAATAGTTTCAAAAAATCGCCTTGTTTTCTTGTTACTTTTCCATTAAATATTAATGATGTTTTTAACACCTCTTCAAATGTTAAAATATTGGCATTATCATTTATAAAAATTGAAAATCATAAAATTCTTATAAACGAATTATCATATAATTCAATAAAAAACTCCAATGATAGTAATACTGCAATAACGGAAGGACGTCAGTTTTCAATAAACGAGTTTTATAATGGAAGTAAAGTTATAAATATGCCAAACAACGGTGTTGTGACTGCATTTATTGAAAATAATGGTAAAGTAAATTTCCAACATATAAACATTAAGGACTACGTAAAAGATGGGCAAATATTAATTAATAATGAAAATTATAATGTCATTGGATATGGTTTTGCATATCCTATTATACCTTATTTCAGTATAAATTCAGATAGCAAAGTAGAGCGAATCGCTTTTGGATTTCAAGATAATTCTATCATTACCTATAAAGATTATAATAACATAAAGAAAGTATTTGAATCCGAACTCGGCGATTTAATCACAATGCCAGAGCCAGAATTTCCTGATGTTGAAAATTATTATTTTTACAACACAATCATAATTATCTCAATTTTGATTTCAGTTGTTTCAGCGTTAATAATCGCTTTATTATACAATTATATCTTGATTAGAAGATGGAAATCGCTTACAATTTTTAGGCTTTGTGGCTGCACGAGAATGAAAATAATTGGTATGTATTTGGCGGAATGTTTGTTAATATCTGTTCCCATTTTTTTGTTAAGTACTGTGGCTTATGATAGATTTTTGTTGCCGTTACTTGCTAAAAGATATGAAAATATGGCGGGGGCTTACAGCATAAAATTATATGCTTTGATATTTGGAATATATTTTGTTTCATCAATTATAGTCCTTTTTCTCATGATTTTCAAGACTATTCCAAGAAAAGCAATAAGCATTAAGGGGGCAGGATTATGATGTTTAAACTGGGTTTCGTCAACCTCAAATTCTTCTTTTTCAGGCTCGATTGGCTACATTTCAAGCTGATAATCAAATATTTTTCTGTAAAAAATGAGGTTTTATTAAGAAAGTCGTAGGAGTTGACGTGAAAAATCATCTAGTTTCGATAAGGTGGCAAGATTTAACGTAAAAAATAACTTCATTTTAATACTTATCTTTTCTTGCAAAATATTTCAATGAAAATTTCTATTTAAACGTTTCAGTTAATGTACACTAGTTTTTTTGAAAATTAAACATTATGCATGTCAAATATGTCGAAACTACGACCAAATATGCTAAACCTATTTAAATTCAATATTTTATCCTGTAAAATGCAATAATGCAGAAAGAGGTGATTCCAATGGACTGTTCATTTTGCTGATGTTCATATTAAAATGTCAGCATAGGACGTTATAAAGTTAGCAGATGGACTTCAATATTCAAAACGTCTGCGGTAAATATGCAACCTATTACAAAATTTTGTATATAGGTTGCAAAATAATAAAAAAAAGATGCTATACTTTTTATGTATAGCAAAAAAGAGGTTTAAAATGCAAAAATTTAAAAAATTATTGGCAACATTAATGGTTGTCGAGGCGATTGCAAGTGTTGGAGCTATTAGTGCGTCTTCATCAAATTATTACGATGAGGATAACGTAAGTATTTATAACATTGGTGCAGTAAATGGCACAAATAGTGCTTTTTTATGGGATGTGAATAGACAAGGCGGAAAAGCTACTATACAGAATGCCATTTCTACAAATCGAGTTGGAAGTGTTCAAACAATAGTATATATTTCTTCGGGTGCAAATTGGGTTGTCATAGATTCTGCGAGCAATTCAGATACAACTTTGGCACAATGGGAAGAAGTAATTGTATCAAAGTACAGTATTCTAACTAATAGAACTGTATGCTCTGGAAGTTTATATGCGTTGCCGAGTATGAGTAGTACTTCTTTATTGGCGTCATATAGAAAAGTGTTAACTAATTCATAGATTATGTTCAGGTATAGCGATACAAGTTATCTCTATACCTTGGATAGAGATGTTTTTTTGGAGGATAATAAATGATATTTAAAAACATTTACAACTTTTTTACTAAACAAAAAGCATTTTTTATTTTGCTAATTGTCAGTATCACGATTTCAACCTTGATTTTAAATTTTTCTTACGGTTTATATCAAAATTATAATATAATAAAAACAAATACAAAAATTAATGACAGTAATGAACTAAAATATTTAGGCATAGGAATAAATTATTATGATGAAGAACATTACTTAACACAGAAAAAATTAAAAGAGGTTTTTTCAAATAGTATCTTTGATGGAATGCATTTTAGTGTGCGTTTTAATATTAAAGATTTTTATGAGAAGCAGTTAGAAATGCAAAAAATTAGTGATGAAATTAATAAAAAAAGCGAAGAAGAATTATTGAAAAATATGACACCTGAAGAACAAATAGAATATTACAAAATATTTGATGAAATAAAGAAAAAGCAGAAAGAGGCAGAAGAAAAATATCAAAAAGATTTAGAAGAAAATAAAATAAATAACCCTTCAAACCGAACTAGACCTAATATAAATCGACCTTCAACAATTGAAGCTTCATTTGTAAACAAAAATGGCTTATTAGTTAGAGGTAATGTTGATATGTGGCTTAATTCTAATGACGTTAATATTCGTTTAAGTAGTGGACGCCCATATAGTGAAAAAGAATATATCAACGGTGAAAAAGTTGTAATGTTGCTTAATGACAGTGGTAATGACGAATTTAGCCTTGTAAAAAATTATGTTGTTGATAATCACATTATTATTCAAGGTGAAAGCTATGAGGTTGTAGGTTATAGTGGCATATTATACGGTAATATGATACCATTTACAAGTGTTAGTTCCGAAACAGAAGTCACTAACCATTTTGAAATATGGGCTGACCCAAACGGTAAAAAGATTTTTACTAATCAACAATATCAAAAAATAAAATCAGTTTTGACTGCCGGACTCGGCGATTTAATCACAATGCCAGAGCCAGAATTTCCCGACACTGAGAATTATTATTTTTACAACACAATCATAATTATTTCAATTTTGATTTCAGTTGTTTCAGCGTTGATAATAGCTTTATTATACAATTATATCTTGATTAGAAGATGGAAATCACTTACAATTTTTAGGCTTTGTGGCTGCACGAGAATGAAAATAATTGGTATGTATTTGGCAGAATGTTTGGTAATATCCGTTCCCATTTTTTTGTTAAGTACGGTTGCTTATGATAGATTTTTGTTGCCGTTGCTTGCTAAAAGATATGAAAATATGACAGGGGCTTACAGCATAAAATTATATGCTTTGATATTTGGAATATATTTTGTTTCATCAATTATAGTACTTTTGCTCATGATTTTCAAGACTATTCCAAGAAAAGCGATAAGTATTAAGGGGGCAGGATTATGATGTTTAAACTGGGTTGGCGTGAATTTGAGCGAAGTATTTTTATGAATTTAATCGTGATTTTGCTGTTGTCAACAGTTTTTGCTGTTACAATATCTCTTGTTTCAGGCATTGTTTCTCGTTATCAATATTATAAACCATACAAAGATGTGCTGAATAGAGACGGCATGGTCAGTTCTGTTGGGGCTGGAATGCTTCCGTATGATTATACGGCTGAGGGTTTGACTTATGAAGAGGCATTTAATGGAATTTTTCAAGGCGTAGATGAAATCATTTATAATATGCGAGGTGATTTTTCTGCTGACGAAAGTGGTTTGCAAAATCAATCCGTCTTTTTTTATGATAAGAAAAATTTAGATTATAAACCTTTGTTATCCTCTGGTATTTGGCTCAACAAAGCGAAGTTTTTGGATGATACTATACCCGTTGTTATCTCACAAAACAATCAGTATAATGTTGGTGATATATTTAGTTTGTATTACACATATGATTATTCACAATATGTAGATGACGAAGAACAAACACACAGCACAGGTCAACAAAAGTTTAAAGTCGTTGGAGTTTTAGCAAAAAATGCCACAATTCAGGATAACACAGTTATTGGGTCAACGTCAAATAATCTTGAAAAAGTTGGAGCAAAATTTCTCTATTCAACATATAATTCAGATTTTTACGATGAATTATATATTTTTAGCACACGTGAATTTTTAAAATCAAGCACTTATGGTAAACGGAACAGTCTATTTTATGTAAGCGGAGATATTTTCTTCATTAATAACAAAAATATTACAGAAGAACAAGAAAAAAATAATCGAAATATTTTGCTCAATATGAATGCGTCTTTAACTTTTAAAAATAGTGAGATACAAACTGCGAGCCTAAAAAATATTTATTCGCAACTTTACAATCTCTTACCGATAATAATAATGTCATTTATGCTCACATTAATTTCAACAATTTGTGTTTCAGCAATTTCTGTTAAAAAACAGTTGCGAAACTTTGCGGTATACTATATCTGTGGACTAAAATGGAAACAATGTTCAATAATTAACCTAATAAACTCATTAATTATTTTAGTAATCTCAATAGCATTTTCAAGTGTTTCAATTGCTTTTATAAATAATTTTGGATTGTTAAAAAATACAGTTATTGACTTAGGTTTTTGGCAATTGCTAACTTGTGTTATTATTGGTACTGTAAACTGTCTGATAGCTTTTATTTTGCCTGTTATCATAGTCAGAAATACACCACCACGAGAAGTCTTAAAGGAGAATTAATTATGATAAATTTAACTAATATAGTCAAGATTTATAACAAAGGCAAATCAAACGAATGCGAGGCGTTGCACGGAGTGAATTTCGCTGTCGATGATGGTGAAATGGTTGCTATAATCGGAAAATCGGGAGCGGGGAAATCTACGCTTTTGCACATTCTCGCTTGCATTGACAGCTACGAAAACGGAGAATATTTGCTTGATGGTCAAAAAATTAAAGACCTATCCGAGCGTGAATATGCTGCTATTCGCAATGAGAAAATTGGAATTGTAATGCAGGATTTTGCACTTGTTGAAGATTTTTCAGTTGTTGAAAATGTGTTACTTCCTTTATCTTTTGCGAAGAAAAAAAATAAAAACAGAAAAACAATTGCATTAAAATGTTTACAAGAAGTTGGAATGGCAGAAATTGCAGACAAACCTGTAAATAAGCTGTCAGGCGGGCAAAAGCAGCGTGTCGCTATTGCAAGAGCAGTTGCAAATAATCCTAATTATATCCTCGCTGACGAGCCAACGGGTGCATTGGATTCAAAAACGGCTGACGATATAATGTCACTTTTCAAAAAATTGAACGCAAAAGGAAAAACAGTTATTATTATCACACACGACAAATCTATTGCTCAGCAATGCGGACGGCAGATTGAAATTTTTGATGGAAAAATTGTGGATTAGAATGATTGACCATTTATAAGAACACCATTCATTGTGGATGAATGGTGGTTTTATACTTTAATTATTACTCATGTTCACAAAGTTGAAAATGTGCTGTGTATTGAATATACGTGATTGCTTTTTGGCAATGTTAGCGTGATTATAGGATTACTAATGATATAGCGGTGGAAAAGTACTAAAATATAAAGAGTTTAAATTTACATTTTGTTCATATAAAATTTACTAAAACATCTTTATTTAAGTGTTCTGTCAGGTAATACAACGTCTCTTCCATTAGTAACAACACCTTTCTAACTGCAACGACAACCCTCGTCACCGAAAGAGCTTAGATAAATTAACGTCAGGTCTTTAATCTGTTCACGCAGTTTGTCATCAAATTTCATAGTGCTCGCTCTCGTCAAGATATTTAATCACTCGGCACGGATTGCCCACCGCGACGACGTGTTTCGGTATATCCCGCGTCACCACCGAACCAGCACCGATAACCGTTCCATCACCAATTGTCACACCTGGACAGATTATCGCACCACCGCCAATCCATGCGTTATTGCCAATCAAAACCGCTTTGCCGAACTCCAAACCGCTGATGCGCTTCTTTATATCGAGCGGGTGAGTGGCGGTAAAAACACTGACACGCGGACCAATTTTGACATTATGCCCGATGATAATATCGCATACATCAAGCATAATGCAGTCATAATTTATATACACATTATATCCGAGGCAAATGTTGTAACCGTAGTCACATTTAAACGTTGGGTTAATAACCAAGCCCTTTCCAACACGTTTGAATACTGCTTTGAAACCATCAAGCGTACCGCCACCGTTGAAATCGTCGCACATTTTCATTGTGCGTTCGCGTTCGGTGGCAAGTTCGGAATCAGACGCATCATATAATTCGCCCGCAAGCATTTTTTGTTTTTCGGTCATATCGGAACACCTCGCACTAAATCGCGGAATTTCACGTCTGTTATAAATGCCAAATCTTGCGGTGCAAGCTCAGCTTGTAAGCCAATTCGCCCCGTGCTTACGCAAATAGTTTCGTTAATCAGAGCCGTTTCGTCAATAAAAGTCGGGAACTACTTTTTTATACCAATAGAAAAACAACCGCCGTGGATATACCTATTCGATATTATCCTGTAAAAGGCAAAACAGAAACCTGCTTCAACATAAATTTTATCAATGCTTGCAAGTCCGCAACATTAATCGCAGCATCTCTTGTGTCGCAGTTCGCGTTGATGAGACTTTGACCTGTTAGCGTGATTTTACTTGCAACGTGTTTGCCAAGGAGTACAACGTCTGCGATTTTGCCAACTTGATTATCAAGGTCAATATCGCCTATTTTCGAGTCAGGATTTTGAGAAGAAGAGGTGTTAGAAACAGTAGAACTGCTACTACTGACTGTTGCGGTAACAGATGTAGTAGTTGAGGTGAGTGCAGGAGTTGTTGTTACAGAGGGACCACCACTGTTCTCATAGTACTGCGAAAGAGTAATTCCATTCGCTCCAAGGGGAATATCATGGTCCAAACCAACAAATTTTCCCGCATATTTATTGGTATCTTCGGCAGTCCAAAGAGCAGGTTTAAGGAATTGATATTTCGGCTCATTCCATTGCTGGAAATCGTCCCACATTAAACCGCCTGTGTCCGAAGAGTTATAGTTAAAACACCAAAAAGTATGGTGAATTTTATTCTCAATAATGTATTCCTGCAAAAGTGAGAGCCATTTTGTATTTTTAACAATATCTTTTTGACTTTCCGCACGTTCATCAGAGTCACCGATTACAAAACCGCCCCATTCGCCGATTAAAAGAGGATAAGTATTACCGTTTTTATCACCGTCCTCCATTAAATACATCCAGTTAGGTCCCCAGCAGTCTTCATATAACGTTTCAGTTGTAAAATCTTTCTCAAACCAAGACTGTGCCCAAACAGACGGACCATAATCATGTGGGGAATAGACAAGTTGGTCTTGTTTATCACCCAAATCAACAGGATATTCCTTTGCACCACGAAAATTTCCGCCCCACCAAGTACCATAATAATTCTCAGGTTGACCATAACCCCCAGCAGTAGCTGTGTAATCAAAACCTTCTTTCGGGTAAACCTCAACACCCTCAACCATAATCAAAAGGTTGGGGTTTTTTGCAAGGACTTTTTTACCTGCAACACTTGCAACATTCTGCCAGTTATTTTCGTCAGTTGAATCGTCCCATTTTGCCATAACTGCGTCTGTTTTTTTGCCGTGGGGTTCATTTTTCAAGTCAATAGCGATAATTGTGTCGTCATTTTTATAAGTATCCGCGAGCCATTCAAGAGCCTCATAATATTGAGCCGTCGAAATTTTATCCGTCCACCAAACTGCTCTTTGGTGACCGTTATCATCAACCTCGTCGGAATGAATGTCAACCATTACCTTGATACCCATTTCTTTGCAGAGTTGCAGAGCAATGTTAAAAGTGTCAAGGTCTGTCGGCATAATCGCCGCATTTTCATTCGGATTTTCAGAATCAGGGTCAAAATTGCCGACAAACTCAGAGTTTTTCCATTTGTTAAATTCCCAAGTCAATTTATACGGTTTACCTGCTTTCCAATCAAGCAATTGTTCCGCCGCCATTGGTATACGCAAAAGGTTCATACCATGGTCAGCGATTAGTTTAAGATTATCACGTAAATTCGACGACCATAGTCCATCAAAAGTTCGACGCTGAGTGTTAAAACCGAACCAATTTACACCTGTCAGCCAAACTTCATTACCGTCCATATCGACAATTTTATTGCCCTTTGTTGTCAGCCAATCGGCTTTTTCTGCCGCCTTTATCGTGATTTTATTGTTATTATAAAACCCAATAAACGAACTCATCGAGCAAATTATTCCTATACTCAAACAAGCCGCGATTATTTTTTTGTATTTCTTATGTTTGTTCATTTTTTTACTCCTCCCGTTGATAGTTTATAGTTAAGAGTGGTCGTGTCAGCTGACGCCGACATGTATGCGTCATAATTTTACTGAATTGTTTATTTAACTACGCGTCTGTGCATTTTGTAAAACTATCAAAACGCGAAAATTATACTAATGATTAAGTTAAACTATAATGCGAAACACCGTTACCCGCCAATTATAAAAACGTATCTTTTTAACTCTTCTACTTCATATTCAGCAATAAGACTTGAAAGTGCGTCCGATGTATAATTCTTTCCATAATAATCATCGAAACAATCGTAATATTTATGGCGGTCAGTATATTTAATGTTAACAGGTAACAAACCTGCTTTAATAAGTTCAAGATTAAGAATTAGTCTGCCTGTGCGTCCATTACCGTCAATAAACGGGTGAATACCCTCAAAGCGTAAATGAAACTCGCTCACAGCTTCAATGATATGTTTATCACTCTTCAAACTATCATAGTCAGCAATTAAAGTCTCCATTTGCATGGGAACAAATTCTGGTCGTGGCGGTTGGTGCAAAGCACCTGATATACGCACTGGAACACTCCGATATATACCTTTATTGAACGTATCATTCATTAAAACAAGAGAATGAATGTCTTTAATTATACGCACCGTAAGTTCCTCGTTATTGTCAGCAAGCGACAAAACATACTCAAAAGCATCACGATGTCCGATTGCCTCTAAGTGGTCTTTTATTCGTTTTCCACCAACAGTAAGCCCCTCTTTGAGAATAAACGCTGTCTCCCTCAATGTGAGCGGGTTGCCCTCAATCGCGTTAGAATTATAAGTGTTTTCAACAACAAAATCCTCGCGTAGTCGTTTTATTTCCCCTGCATTCAATGGCCGCAAAGAACGAAGTTTAGAAGCGAGTGTATCAATATGTGAAAAATCCTTTTTCATTTTTTTATTTTGAGCCGCAATAATTACCTCTGCAACTTTTAATCATTGCACCTTTTAGAAATCTTTGCAACTTTTTTCTCCTAATTAATTTGCGACCAATATACTTTACATAAACCCACAGAACGCGACCATAAACTAACAATTAAATTAAGCTTCCCCGCGAAACTATCAACTTTACACTTTTAACTATAAACTATCCGACGCCTTTGCAACTTTTTTAGCTTTACTGATTTGCAACCATTGTACTCTCTTCCTTTGAGCTGCAACACTTGCCCATGCAACTTTTAATCATTTTTTTATTTTGAGCCACAATAATTACCTCTGCAACTTTTAATCATTGCGACATATTATAAGCCACTGCAACTTTTTTAGCTTTACTGATTTTCAACCATTATCTTTAAACTATCAAAACGCGAAAATTATACTAATGATTAAGTTAAACTATAATGTGAAACACGTGCAGGCGTTCCGCCTATAAACGAGGCATACCTCCGCCACTTTTAATGATTTCCATCTCTTTTGTTCTGATGAATTGATATAAAATCTCGGTGGTGGCAGGGTCAGAGAAAAACTCTATGCCTGCAAAAATTGAGCCGTTAATGCTGAGGATACGCCTAACTTCACCGACAACATCTAAATCACCAAAACTTTCAGATTTGAGTTTTAAAGTTACCGCCGCACCCTCGTTTAAAACATTGGTGATTTTTATGCGAATACCTCCGATAGAAATATCCATAACAGGTACAAATTCGCTGACATCAACAAGTAATTGACGATTTTCATCAAAAACTTTTGCAAACATAACAGCTGTGATACCAGTTGCAGGAACACGCACATAATTACGGCGTTGTTCGTTTTCAAATTTCGTAACAGGACGTATATTGAGCCTGTTTTTTTCAATTTTAACAACTTCAACAGCAACACTAAAACTGCCCGCGATTTTGTCAACAAACGAGACATTATAAACTTCGCCTGCTTTTGAGTCAAATTTGACTTTATGTGTATCTTGTGGAATAGAAATATATAAACCGTTTTCGCTCACTTCAAGTATTTTACTTGTATAATCTTCAAGCTCAGTGATAACATCAACAATGAGGTTAACACCTTTTTTGAAAGGCATTGGAAAAGCAATATTTTTTGTGAAACGGTCAGAAATTGTCTTAAAATGTTTTGCAAACTCGTCAAGGTCACTTTGCGGTGCAATTTTAACTTGGTCAGTTTCACCCAAAGCAAGAGCTTTTATAATTTCCAAGCGTTTTTGTTCAGAGTTTACGAGCTCCTCTGAGGAAGCAACAAGTTTAGCCAGTTCATCTTGTTGTTTAACAGCAACAAGCTTGATTTGAGTGTTGCCACCGCTCAGTTCTTCATTTACTTTGATAACGCTCTCGATTGGCGTAATGATACTTTTTTTTATTAAAGACGACAAAAGACAGAGTAAAGCAATTAAAAACGCGAGCGAAATCGCAAAACTAACCACACAAAACAGAAACAAAGGTTTAAAAATTTCAGATTTATCTACGTAGGTAACAACAAACCAGCCTTTTTCCACAGCCCTTGAAACAACGAGAAAAGCCTTTCTGTCAGCAGTTCTTTCAACTATTTCATTGTCTTCTGAAAAATTAGGCGTAAAGGAATATTTATCACTTTTATATATTACTTTATCGCCGTATGTCACATTTATATTATCTTGAAGTTGAAATTTTGCTGTTAAATCTTCGGGTTTTGCACCAACTAAGCCGTAAAAATCTCTGATAACACGTTCAGCGTTATCATTGCGTAAATTCAACATGGTTTCAGCATTTTTAAGTAACGAACTTCTCACGACAAAAAAACCTGCTGTTTCAAAGCACACCAAGAAAATTACAGTCACTATAATCACCAAATTCAAAACACTTTTTTTCATAATTTTCCCCTTAATTTACAGCAACTATTATTTAGTTTAATTCTACTATTTCCAGTGAATATGTAGTAATTCAGTGACAAAAATGGTACATATCTGTTAAATAGATAATAACCAAGAGTGTAATATTTAAGCTGATTGGTAAATCACACAAAAACAACGGCCAAACACCTAAAAAAATCACAAAATGCCAAAAAGCAATTACAAAACACCCAGTCTAAATATTATACATTTTCATTTAACTTCTGTCAACATTATTTTTCCCTGCCAAGAAATTTTGTCGGTATTTGGTACATTTATTCTCATAAAATTAGGCGTATGACCTGTGTGAGCGTTGGGATTTTTCTCAAATTCAAACAAAACAGGATATTCTTTACCGATTTGAGTTCTGTAAAATTCCCACTTTAATTTTTTATCAAGATTCTTTAAAACATCAGCACGAACTGTCTTTACATATTCATCGATTTGTGGCATTTCAGCGGCCTTTGTTCCAGAACGTTTTGAGTATGGAAAAACGTGAATTTTTGAAAATTTAATTTTTTCGGCAAACTCCAAAGTCTGTTTAAAATCAGAATCAGTCTCTTGCGGAAATCCAACTATTATGTCTGTCGTAATCCCGCAATCGGGGAAAAATTTGCGTATTTTTTCGACCAACTCGGAGTATTCGGCAGTAGTATAACGCCTGTTCATAAGTTTCAATATTTTATCAGAACCGCTTTGAAGTGACAGGTGAAAATGTGGGCAAAGTTTCGGCAATTTTGCCAAACGCTCAATATCCGTAAAAATATCGGGTTCAAGCGAGCCAAGTCGTATCCTCTCAATGCCATATATATCAGAACATTTTTCAACAATTTCAGCAAGTGGTGTGACGTGAGTAGCAAGGTTTATGCCGATTAACACAATCTCTTTAAACCCTTTATCCGCAGCATCTTTGGCTTCAAGAATAATTTCGTCAAGCGGTTTTGAATATATTTTTTCTCGTGCATACGGAATAATGCAATATGAACAAAACCTGTTACAACCGTCTTGAATTTTTATGAATTTTCTTGTTCTATGACTAGCAGAAGCTGTGTGTTCTGTTGAAATAACCGTAAACTTTTCACTTAAAATCTTTGCAATTTCGGATTTTTCTGGAATAGAAATGTCCGCATCTGTTTCGATATTTCGGTTGGCAATACAGCCAGTTAAAACTACGAATTTGTGTTGTCTTTTTAGTTTAGCAATTTGTTTTTTCACCTTATTTTCGGCAATTTCAGTCACCATACAAGAATTGACAATCACAATTCTCGCATATTGACTCAACGTAAGCACAAACCCCGCGTTTACAAGGTCTGTTACAAGTTTTTCACTATCATATTGGTTAACTTTGCAACCGAAAGTTTCCACATTGATAAATATAATAACACCTCTTTTTTTTCAATAGACAATTGACAATTGTTGTGTTGGCAACGCCGACATTTTACGGTAAGTTTAATAGACCTATCCGCCAACCTATTATTTAACATAATTTGTTTTGGTGTAGGGTGTATACGCCACATCTAAGATGGGTATACGCCCCACACCCCTTCTGTTTTTTTGCTTAGAAAGCAAACAATTTATTAGGTTAATAGGCAAGTCTAATAAAAAATCTTTTCTTATAAATAAACGTAAAATAAAATTGTCTTTAAATATGCATACAGTAATATTATCCATTGACAATTGTCAACTGCCAATTGTCAACTGTATTACAGTCTCAACGTTTCCTGTTCTTGGGAACATATCAACAGGTTGAATTTTTTCAACTTTATATCCATGTTTCTGGAATAAAGCACAATCTCTCGCGGCTGTTGCAACATCGCAACTCACCATAACAATACGGTGTGGCTTCATTTCGGCAATTTGAGCAATGCAGTTACAGCCTGTCCTAGGAGGGTCTAGGATAGTTGAAAGTTGATAGTTTATAGTTGATAGATTGGGGTCGTTAATTGAAATTTCAGAACTATTAGTTGAAAGTCTTGGGTCACTAGTTGATGATAGTTGAGTGTCGGTTGGATTTCCAGTTACAAAAGAAAAATCTTTTACGTCTTTATGAAAAAATTCAACATTTTCAATGTTATTGGCATATTTGCCACGCTTAGCGTTTTTAACAGCATTTTTAACACTCTCAACGCCGATAACATTTTTCGCGTATTTTGCCAAATACATGGAGATTGTGCCAACTCCGCAATATAAATCGAGTATAGTCGTATCCTTATTAGGCTCAGCAAAATTCTTCACAACTTCATATAATTTCTCTGCACCAGCTGTATTAATTTGATAAAAACTGTCAGGCGTTAAAAAGACCTTATTACCGCAAATTATATCTGTTACTATACTCTCGCCAACAAATTTTTCACCAAAAATAACATTCGACTGCGACTTGTTTATGTTGAGTGTATGTGGTATTCTTAAATCTTCAAACGCGGCAGTTTTACTGCTGACAACAAGACAAACACTCAGTTCTTTGCTATAATGCCCTTGACGGATAACAATATGGCGTAAATTAGAAATTTTACGCTCATTGCAATAATCAACAATTTCTTTCGCGATATTATAAAAAACCTCATTTTGAACAAAACAATGTTTATGCTCAACAATTCTGTTTGAATGTCTTGCATAAAATCCAAAAACAACTTTTCCGTCCACAATGCCAACAGGATATGAAACTTTATTACGGTAATAATTTTGTTCAGAAGCAATTATCGGCAAAATTTCTGCATTAATACTTCCTATTCTTTGGAAAGTATCTTTAACAATTTTCTGTTTAAGTTTGAGTTCAGCATCATAAGAAATATGTCTGAAAACACAGCTTCCACACTGCGAAAAACACTCACAATCAACATCAATGCGAAAAGGCGAAGATGTGAGAATTTCGACTATTTTTGCCCTTGCGAGAGATTTTTCAACTTTAACAATATGAATTTTTAATATATCTCCCGTAAAACTTCCTGGCACAAAAACCACAAACCCATTGATTTTTCCAACTCCGTCGCCTTTAAGCGTAACATCTTCTATTTCAATAGTCAACTCATCGTTCTTGCGGCAGGCAACGCCTGTCTGTGTTTTCGCGACATCGTTTAACTCATTCGTTAGTTCGACTTCGCAGGCATCGCCTGTCTGTGTTTTCGCGACATCATTTAACTCATTCGTTAGTTCGACTTCGCAGGCATCGCCTGCATGTGTTTCTTCGTGATTTATTGAAACTGATTTTTCGTCTGTGTTTTGCGAGTTTTTATCATTTGATAACATTTATTCCTCATTCTTGCAAGCGATAACGCTTGCATATATTTAACGACAGGTAACACCTGTCTGTGTTTCGCTGTTTATTTTTTAACCAATAGTTTTTAGACGTAGTTTATGAGTTTAATAGAAATTCCTATAAAATCGTAAAACGCGACCAAGAACAACAAATTTGTTTAACTTCCCCCGAAAAAACGTAACGCGGAGCGTCACACCACACTTCTTACCTATTCACTGTTCCCTCTCACCTCTGCAAGTGAAATTACAATTGGTGAAAAGAAAAAAGTTGCAAGTGGTTTCCTAATAAAGTGCAAATGCCAAAAAAAGTTACAGGGAAAAGTCATAAATGCTCAAAACAAAAAAGCTTTCTTTCAATCACTGTATTAAAATTATCAATGTATTCAAAGGGATATTTGTAATTTGCACTTCTGTCAATTTTCGTACCGTTAACTATTTTTGTGATAGCACCTGCACCAAACGCGATAACAGTTTGACATTCCGACATAGTGTATATATTATATCTGCAAAACTGCCCATCTCTTGCATATCCTACATTTTCCAAGTTTCCGAGAGCGTTTTTCTGCCGATAAAGGTAATAAGGGTCATAAGCTCGAACATAATTGCCCCAATATAATTTTTTATTGGAAATACACAACATATCCTCATAAACTTTTGGAAGTTGCTCAGAATACATTTTTGCTCCGCGTTTAAGACAAAGTGTGTGAATTGTAATATTATCGGGTTGAAGTTTGAGACACTCATCTATCGAATGTTCAAAACTTTCTGCCGTGTCTGTTGGCAGACCTGCTATTAGGTCCATATTAATTATGAATTTATCTTTCGCTAATTCATAGGCTTTATAAATATCCCCAACCGTATGTTTACGACCTATCGCGTCAAGTGCTTCTTGGTTAAAAGTTTGCGGATTAATTGAAATACGATTGACATAATAATTTTTCAAAACATCTAATTTTTCTTTTGTAATCGTGTCCGGTCTGCCACATTCAACGGTAAATTCTGTTGCTTTTGTTATGTTAAATTTTCTAACAGATTTCAATAACTTGTCCAACTGTTCGGGACTGAGAGTTGTCGGTGTTCCGCCACCGATATAAACTGTATCTATTTTACCTTTATATCTTTCACTGGCAAAATCAAGTTCCCTGCAAAGCAAGTCCACATATTCGGGAATCAACTTAAAAGCATTATCAATACTGCTTGAAATAAAGGAGCAATAATCACACCTTGACGGGCAAAACGGTATGGAAATATAAATGCTGATACCTTTTGCTTTTTCGATTATGGCTGCTTGTGCTTTCGCAACACTAAGTGCTAACCCGAATTTTTCACGTGAAACATAATATTTTTCTCGCAGAATACCAGATGCCTCATTATAAGTTTCATCCATAATGAAATTTGCTTCATTAAAAGTATACATAGGATTATTATCAAAACAATTCTGTATCAACGCAACAGGACGTATTCCTGTTAACATACCCCAAGGTTGTTCTTTACCTGTGATTTTCACGAGATTTTTGTATAGCAATGAGCAGATTACATATTCAGCTTCGGATGAGCCTTCAAAATATTCATAATTTACATGCAAACGACCATTAATTGAAATCGAGACAACGGCTTTGTTATTATCAATTTCAAAAACAAAAACATCGCCGTCTTTTTCATCATTTGATTTTTCTTTAAAGCTTTTCGTGTTTTCAAAAAACTCAAATTCAAATTTTTCCATCGGGAAAAAGAGACGTACCGTTTCTTCTGTTTTATGCACGAAATGGTTGTTAATATAAATTAATTTCAAATATAACACCTCCTGCGTTTTCTAAAAATTTTAATTAAGTGTGTAATCGCGACTATTCACTTAATGTAGTTTTTAACTATGTCGCGAATCACAAGCAGGCGTTGCCTGTCGCTCGCGACTATTCACTTAATGGCTGTTTTTAACTATGTCGCAAATCACAAGCAGGCGTTGCCTGTCGCTCGCGACTATTCACTTAATGCTGTTTTTAATTATGTCGCGAATCACAAGCAGGTGTTGCCTGTCGCTCGCGACTATTCACTTAATGCTGTTTTTAATTATGTCGCGAATCACAAGCAGGCGTTGCCTGTCGCTCGCTAATACCAATTTATGAACCTATTGTGTTTTCTCTCATATTCGAGAGTTGTGTTTTCGCCGTGACCTGCAAGAAGAGATAAATTCCCGTCAAGATTTTTCAAAAACTGCAAAGATTTTTGGATTGTGTCAAAGTCTCCGTTCGGAAAATCAGTTCGACCAATACCTCCCTTAAAGAGAGTATCGCCTGTGAACAAATATTTGCCAAGTTGAAAACAAACGCTCCCAAGAGTATGTCCCGGTGTTTTATAGACAGCAATAACCTCACCGCAAATTACCAAGCTGTTATTTAATATTTTAAATTCTTTAACAGGTTCGACAGTTTTCAAAGCCATTTCCGCAAGATTAAGCTTATCGCTCGTCAGCATTGGGCTGTCCTCCTGTGAAACATATACAGTCGCACCAGTTGCAAGCCTAATGTTCTCAGTACCGCCGATATGGTCAAAATGTCCGTGAGTGATTAATATCGCCTTTAACAGTAGATTATTCTCTTTAATATAATCTAAAACCATTTCGCCACCCATGCCAATATCAACCGCAAAACACTCACCATTTTCAAAGCTTACAACATAACAATTAGCACTAAGATTGAATTTTTTAATATCCATTTTTTATTTTGAGCCACAACAACTTTCCTTTGCAACTGCATATCATTGCACCTTTAAAGAACCCTTGTGACTTTTTTCTCCTTTTAGTTTGAGCCGCAATAGTCACCTTTGCAACTTTTTTAGTTTGAGCCGCAATAGTCACCTTTGCAACTTTTAATCATTGCAACTTTTAGGAGCCTTTGTAACTTTTTTAGCATTAATGATTTGCGACCATTGTTCGCGAAGTTAAACATTAATTAAGTTAAATTATGTCGCGAAACTTTCAACTTTACACTTTTAACTATAAACTCTCCGACACCTTTGCGACTTTTTTCTCCTTACTTATTTGCAACCAATGATTTTATTGTGAAACCGCTAAACGCGGAGTTAAAATAATCATACAGTAAAACTATCTCGCGTAAACGTCGGCATCAGCCGACACCATAACTATACACTATTAACTATTACATATTAACTATTACCTATTAACTATTACCTATTAACTATTACCTATTAACTATTAACTATTACCTATTAATTATTACCTATTCACAGCTGTCAACTTCGCTCAACACTAATAACGTCTCTTATTGTTTTTAGTTTAGCGATTAGTATGTTAAGTTGGTCAACACTTGATATAAGCATATTCGCTTCAAAAATTGCCTGCCCGTTTTTAAGATTGCGGGAGGAGGACTGGATGATGTTCATTTTGCTTTCCGCTAAAACCATTGTAATATCAAGGTTCAGACCAATTCTGTCAAGAGCGATTATCGAAAGTCTGACTTCATGGTTTGCTTTGTTAGTTTTTTGCCAGTCAATTCTGTGCCAGCGTTCGGCGTTTTCGGGTTCTTTAACAGAATTAAGAAAATTCAAACAATCATCTCTGTGAACTGTGATATAGCCAAGTCTTGTGACAAAACCAACGATACTGTCACCCGGTAAAGGGTTACAGCATTTCGCAAATTTTGTTTCAAGTGTGGAAATCTCTCCAAGTGAAATTTCAGATGTTTTGCCGATTTTCTTAGGTGCTCTGAGCTGTGACTGATAATATTCCTGTGCATCAAGATATTTTTTGCGATATTCATTTTCAAGTTTTGGCATAAGGTTTTCGATTACAACTCCGCCATAACCTATTGACGCATAAAAATCATCAAGCGTCAAACAATTGTGTTTACGCATATCGCTCGACAAAAATTCTGTTAAATCTTTGTCGGGAATGACCATATTCGCTCCCGCAAATTCTTTTTGCAGTTTAGATTTTCCAAAAGCAATATTTTCGGAACGTTGTTCGTTTTTGAAATACGCACGGATTTTAGATTTTGCCTCTGATGTGCGAACAAAGCTCAGCCAGTTTCGGTTAGGATTTAAATCCTTGCCGAGTATCATTTCAATTATTTGACCGTCTTTCAGCACGGTATCAAGTTTTTGAATTTTTTTGTCGATTTTAACACCAACTGCCCTGTGGCCGACATTAGTGTGAATTCTATAAGCAAAATCAAGAGCGGTCGAACCTGTCGGCAAGGTAATGGTATCGCTTTTTGGAGTAATTACCATAATGCTGTCGGAGGTATAATCTTTTCGGATTATATCGATTAAATCCTCCGCACCATCACTTTCCAATTGAATATCAAGTGCTTGACGGATAAAAGAGAGGTATTCATCGGCTTTATCTTTTGAAAAAAGCCCCGCTTTATATTTCCAATGTGCCGCAACGCCGTATTCAGCTGTTTCGTGCATTGCCCAAGTGCGTATTTGCACTTCAAAAGGTATTCCCTCTTTACCTATGACTGTTGTATGCAAAGACTGATACCCATTCTTTTTCGGACGGGAAATATAATCCTTAAAACGACTACCGTTATCATTGCCCTGAATAGGTGTATAAAGGTCATGGATTAACCCTAAAACATTGTAACATTCGCCTTTATTTGAAACAATTACCCTAACGGCGTATTTATCAAAAATCTCCTCAAAACTCTTGTTTTCTTTAAATGCTTTCCTATATATTCCGTAAACTGACTTAACTCTGCCCTCAACAAAAGGCTCTTGAACAAAATCTTTTGGCTTAAACTGTTTTTTAATCTCATTTTTGATTTTTTTGATAAGGTCTTCGCCCTCAGTCTTTTTCAATATCAAAAAATCTTCGATTTCTCGGTAAGCATATGGGTCAAGATATTGTAAAGAGAGGTCTTCAAGTTCTTCTTTGATAGCGTGCATGCCAAGTCTGTCCGCAAGTGAAGCGTAAACATACATTGTTTCAGTTGCAATTCTGCGTTGTTTATCGGGTTTGAAAAATTTCAATGTTCGGATATTATGCAATCTATCCGCAACTTTGATAAACAAAACTCGGACATCTTTTGAAATTGCAAGAAATAGTTTTCTTGTGGATTCAGCTTTAACCTCTGACTTTTCCATAAAAGGCAGTCTGGATATTTTCGTAACACCGTCAACAAGATTAGCAACATCAATGCCGAAATTGCGTTTTACATCTTCAAATTTAAACTCAGTATCCTCAATAACATCATGCAACAAAGCCCCGCAAATCGTATCAGTATCCATTTTCAGTTCTTTTATAAGAATAATCGCAACTGACAAAGGGTGAGCGATATATGGCTGACCAGATTTTCTTATAACACCATCATGAGCCTCTTTTGCAAAGCGATATGCCAACTCAATCTTACTAAAATCATATTTATCATAACTCAAAATCAATTCAAAAAATATATTCTGCAAAGTTGTAATATCTGTTTGTTCAGAAGTCAATTTCTCATAAATAAGAGTATTCTCTTCCTTACGTCGCATAATCGCTATTTCTTCCGGAGTTATGTCACTTTGACCAGCATATGTCGGTTTATTTATCAAAGTATCTTTTACATTCTTAATATCCATTTTTTTATTTTTCAACTCCTCTACAGTGTCGCCCACGGCACAATTAATAGGTAATAGGTAATAGTTAATAGGTGTTGTGTCCGCCTGCGGCGGACGTTTACGCGGGATAGTTTGAATTATTTTTTTATCTCGGTCGCGTTTTAATATTATAAATATAGAGTCGCAAAACTCGGAAGTTTATGAAATAGTAGATTAAACTTCACTCGCGTAATCGTCGGCGGTACGGCACCATACCTACTACCTATTAACTATCCGCGAGTAGACATCTCCCTATTTAACTATTAACTATTAACTAAAAAGCTGTCGACATACAAAAAATTTTCAACTTATTTAAAACTTCCGAATTTTCCAAGTCAACTTTCGCGGGGTTATTTAACTTTTCAACAGTACCGCAGTAGTGGTCAAAAGTAATGAGTTCAAGTTCAGAAAAAATATCAATACAAATTCTCAATTTGCAGTAATTAAAATCTTCTGTGACCAGTTGCATAAAGAGAGTGTCAACAGAAATCTGTGATAATGATAAGTTGCGGTAAACTCTTATAAGTTCTGCTCTTGTCGGCAACATACGCTTATAAAAATTCAAAGGCAATTTCTCGTCACGCAGATATTTTTCATAAGCGTCCGCAGCGGCGAAATACCGTTCCTGACGAATACCGCTTTTGCGATAATCTCTTGCAAAAATTGAAACCTGCATTTTATTTAAATATTCACCGACCTGTAATTCAACCAAAAAATCAAAATTTTCACCTTGTTTTATGTTAGTATCCTCGGGAGATTTGAAAAATACCATTAGCCGTAAAAAAGTCCCGCAATACATTATATTCACACTTGTGTGTTTATTATCCGAACATCCCCGAACATCTTTAACATATGCACCTTGAATAAGAAAAATAGGTGAAGAGTTGCCCTCTCCAAAAGGTTCAAGTAAATTTAATCCTTTAACAGATTCAACTGTTAAATCCTGCGGTGCAAGTAATTTATCAATGTTGATTGAATAAATCGGCATAATATTATGCTTTTCAAACGCGAATTTTTCGATTGTTTCAATAAACTTTTCAATATTTGCTGTTTTAAGCGAAAAACCACCTGCACCTTTATGTCCGCCGTGATTTAACAATTCCTCTTTGCAATAATCCAAGCAGTCAAAAACTGAAAATTCCCCAAAACTTCTTGCGGAACCTCTTGCGTCCTCTCCCTCTTTTGCTATTACAAAACAAGGTTTACCGAATTTTTCTAAAAGTCTTGCCGCAACTATTCCGATTACACCGTGATGCCAGTTTTCCCCATAAACAACAAGCACTCGCCTATGTAAAATAGATGGCTCATCAAGAATTTGCTGTTTAATATTTTCGAGAATTTTTTCCTCTGTTTTTTTACGTTCATTGTTTAGAGAATTAAGTTTATGTGCGAGTTCATGAGCCTGCGTTTGTTCATCTGACAAAAGCAAATCAACCGCTTGTGACGGCGAACCAAACCGACCGCTCGCATTAATTCTCGGTGCAAGTTTGAACCCAAAATCAGTTGCTTTCATTGGTTTACCAGTCATGCTGGCAACGCTGATTAATTCTCTTAAACCAATATTTTCTGTGTTGAGAATATATCGCAAACCGCAGTCAACTATATATCTGTTTTCACCTTTTAATTCAACGACATCGGCAACTGTCGCCAAAGCCGCAAGTTCACAATATTGTTCGAGCGTGCTTGTATAGTCGCCGTCACTCATTGCTGCAATAAGTTTTAAAGCAACTCCCGCACCGCAAAGATTTTTGCAAGGTGAAACATCATCTTGCCTATGAGGGTTGACAATTGCTTCCGCTTTTGGTAAAATCTCACTAGGCTGATGGTGATCAGTTATTATAAGTTTCATTCCAAGTTCATAAATGTGTTCCGCTTCATTTATTGCGGATATACCGTTGTCAACAGTTACGATTAATTGTACACCCTCATCATGGAGTTTGTCAATGGACGGTATATTCATACCATAACCTTCTTCACGTTCAGGAATATATTTACAAACATTTGCACCCAACGTATCAAAGAATGAAAAAAGCATAACCGTCGAGGTTATGCCATCACAGTCATAATCTCCATATACACATATTTTAAGGTCATTGTCAATAGCTTCGTTGATTACCTCAACTGCCGTTTTCATATCAGAAAGCAAAAACGGGTCTGTAAGTTCAGGCATAGCCAGCTGATTATTAACTTGTGCAATAGTTGTAAAACCTCTGCCCACCAAAACCTCCGCAGAAAATTTCGGCAACCCCTCAGCGACTAATTTTGCTACAACATCAGCGTTAATCTTATTTATTTTCCAGTTATTAATCTCTTAATCCTCCTTTTTTATTTTGGGAAGGCTCCTGCTGGTAGCAGAATCAGAGCCTTGACGTAGCGTTTACGCATAGTCGGGAAATGCTTATCTTTGCAACATACATTTATTTACACCCTCCAAGAGCCCTTGCAACTTTTTCCGTCTAATTAATTTGCAACCACTGTTATTTTTATTTACTATCAAAACGCGACTTAAAACTAACAATTTTGTTAAACTTCCCCGCGAAACTGTACACCGAAGGTGGACACAATAACTTTCAACTTTACACTTTTAACTATAAACTCTCCGACACGCGTGAGATAACTGACCGTACAGTTAAACTATGTCGCGAATCACAGGCAGGTGTTACCTGCTAACTATTACCTAAATCAAACTCTTCGGTTTCCGTTAAAAACTTTTCTGTTAATCAAAGTATAAATCCCAATGAAAACTATAAAAATTTCAAGTCTGCCGAGAACCATTCCGAACATTTCTATTATAAGTGTTAGATTATTAGAATAATAATTTGTTATGCCAGAAGAAAAACCAACATTGCCGAACGCGGATAAAAACTCATAAAAGCCGTCACTCGCAGAACACCCTTCTGTTAAAATTATAGCAAGAGTACCCGTTATTAAAATCGCAAAATATGTTACAATAAAACCAAGCGTGTCGGAGATTAAATTTGAATCAATGTTCTTAACGCCGTCAACTTTTGAGTAGTTAACTGCCAAAACTCGCCTTGGTGAAACAAGTTTTCGCCGTATATTTTCTTTTGCAATTCTAAACAACAAATAGACCCTGAGCATTTTAATACCGCCAGATGTTGAGCCAACACTACCTCCAACCAGCATTAACATTAAGAGCAAAATATATGAAAAAGGCGATATTTCCCTATCAACAAGCGAATAGCCTGTTGTTGAAAAAGTTGAAACAACGATGAATAACGAATCACTTATATATTTTCCGAAATTAGACAAATCAGTAGAGCCAAGTCTAATCAAAGGCGTAAAAATTAGCATTACAAAAAACATGAAACGGGTTTCTGTTACCTTGATGATTTTTTTTAAATCAAAACTCGCAAGCAACGTCAAAACTGCAAAACTTGTTGCACCTATCAGCATTAAACCGACTGTTGTTAGCTCAATCGGAATACTGTCAAAATAAAATATACCTTCATTTTTAGTAGTAAAACCTGCCGTTGAAATTGATGACATTCCAAAGCAAATTGCATCAAAAAAGTCCATTCCAAACAAGACATAAAGCAATGTGCCAGCTGCTAAGAAAAAATTATATACTGCAAAAATCGTGCGTCCCGTTCGTTTAATGCTCGGTGTAAAATTATCACTGTGCCCCTCTGCGTCAAATAACAGCGAAGTCTGCTTGCCATGCGAAAAAACGATGAGCATGAGAATTAATCCCAATCCTCCGCAATATTGCATAAACGCTCGGTGAAAAAGGTAGATATGCGGTAAATCTTCAACATCGTCAAAAATGCTTAAACCTGTTGTCGTCCAACCACTTGTGCTCTCAAATAACGCGTGTATGATTTCAAGTTTACCACCAATGATAAAAGGTAATGCTCCCGCAATTATGGCAATTACCCAAGCAAATAATACTGGCAAACTTCCCTTTTGCAAAGAAGTTTCATATTCACCGACCGTATTTGTTTTTTGAGTAGAAAATTTTGCGGTGAGCAATCCGCTTGCTAACAAGAACAATGACGGCAACAAAAATGCTAAAACATCAGAAAGTCTGTATTCCTGCGGATAAAAGCACAACACTAACAAAGGTACAAACGTTGCCGCACCTATAATTAGTAAAATTCTCCAATAAACATTTGTACCATGACGTATAAACATACCATGATTATAATCTTTTAACTTCAAAAGGTCAATAATTTATTGACTTTTTGTAATCAACTATTATAATGTAGGGGTGTTATGTCGCCTAAGGTGACAGTTAATAGGTAATAGTTAATAAGTAATAGTTAATAGGTACCCAGTGTCACTTCGTGGCACTGTCCGCGGGGAAGTTTAACAAATCATTTGTTATCAGTCGCGTTTTATTGGTTAACTATGGAATCCAATGGTCGCAAATCAATTAAACGGAAAAAGTTGCAAAAGTTATTTCTACCCGCAATTAACAAAGGTTGCAAAGGTGTCGGAGAGTTTATAGTTAAAAGTGTAAAGTTGAAAGTTTCGCGGTATAATTTAACTTAATTAATGTTTAACTTCGCGAACAATGGTCGCAAATCATTAATGCTAAAAAAGTTACAAAGGTGACTATTGCGGCTCAAACTAAAAGGAGAAAAAATGGATAAGCGTAAAATTGAGATAAAGTCTGTAAGAAATAAAGATGTGAGATTGAATGTAATACCAGGGCATTTTGCAACGCCTAATGCCCATATCAATATGTATGTTGATATGTTTGATATAAAACATCAATATAAAACAGCGAGGGAGACTGCGAAACTGGTCGCTTATGATTTCCAAAACACCCCTATTGATACGATAGTTTGCTTTGAGGGTACTCGTTTTATATCGGGATTTGTGACGGAGTTTCTGATTAAAAATTACACTTCCTCTATTAATTATGAGACTAATATGACTGTGCTTGTGCCTGAAAAAATCAACTATAATCAGTTCATTTTCAGAGATGATTGCCGTGAATACATCTGTAACAAAAATGTTTTGGTAATGCTTGCGAAAATTACAACAGGTTCAGTTGTTGAAAGGTTATCAGATTGCATTAAATATTACGGCGGTAAAATTGCAGGAGTTTATTCGATTTTCTCTGCTGTTTCACAATACGGAGACATAAAAGTTAATTCTGTTTTTTCAAGCAACGACCTGCCAAATTACTCTTACTACGAACCAAATGAATGTCCGCTTTGCTCAGAAAACAGAAAAATTGATGCAATCGTCAGCGAACATGGATACACAAAGCTTTAACCTCTATTGCGGTTAAAGCAGTTAGCAGTTAAAAGTGTAAAGTTGAAAGGTATGGTACACGCCGACGTTTATGCGGGGCGTTTGACTTATTTGTTGTTCTTGGTCGCGTTTTAGTAGTTAAAAAAAGTTGCAAGAGCTTTTGAAAGTTGCAAATAAATGTAGGTTGCAAAGGCAATTATGGACTGTCCAAAACGGCTCAAAGGCAAAAAGAAAAAAGTTGCAAAGGCGTCGGATAGTTTATAGTTAAAAGTGTAAAGTTGATAGTTTCGCGGGGAAGCTTAATTTAATTGTTAGTTTATGGTCGCGTTCTGTGGTTTTATGTAAAGTATATTGGTCGCAAATTAATTAGGAGAAAAAAGTTGCAAGATTTCTAAAAGATGCAATGATTAAAAGTTGCAGAGGTAATTATTGCGGCTCAAAATAAAAAATGATTAAAAGTAGCAAAGGCAAGGTCCTATGGCTCAAACTAAAAAGGTTGCAAAGGCAAGCGTTGTGGCTCAAACCAAAAAAGCAAATTAATTAAAATAAAGTTAAAACAGTTGGAATAAATCACCTTGAAAACAATGTGAGGACTAAAAAAATGTGAGGAATAAAAAATGGGTACGTTAAACGAAACACCAATGAGTGAAAGAGTGCATATTGCTTTGTTTGGCAAGAGAAATGCGGGAAAGTCAAGTCTGATTAACGCTATAACGGGGCAGTCACTTTCGATTGTTTCTCCCGTTGCGGGGACGACGACCGACCCTGTTTATAAATCAATGGAGATACTGCCTATTGGTCCTGTTGTGTTGATTGACACACCGGGTATTGATGATGACGGCACTTTGGGAGAAATGCGTATCGAAAAAACTAATGAGGTTTTACGCAAAACAAACATCGCATTGCTTGTTGTGGACGCGTCTTTGGGGTTGTCCAATTTTGATGATATAATGCTCAAATTATTTAAAAAAAAGGACATTCCTTATATAATCGTCATGAACAAAGCAGATTTGGATTTATTCAAAACTGAAAAGCTCGAAACCAAAGACACAATTTGGGTTTCAGCAATTAACAACACAAACGTCAATGAACTAAGAGAAAAAATCAGCAAAATAACTCTAAAAAATGCTGACAAAACGCCTTTTGTCGAAGATTTAGTCGAAAAAGGCGATATTGTAATACTTGTAATGCCCCAAGGTGCAGCTGCTCCAAAAAGCAGATTAATTTTACCCGAACAACAAGCCGTCCGTGCGATTATCGACAAAGATGGCATAGCGGTTTCGATAAAAGACCCTTGGCAACTTCCCGACTGTTTGACGGCACTTTCTGCAAAGCCAAAATTTGTAATAACTGACAGCCAAGTGTTCAAAGAAGTTAATGAACTCTTGCCTGCGAACATTCCGTTGACGTCTTTTTCAATTCTTATGGCAAGGTATAGAGGTACTCTTAAACCTGCTGTCATAGGGGCAAGAGCGGTTGACAGTTTGCAAGACGGCGACTATGTTTTAATCTCCGAGGGGTGTACTCATCACCGTCAATGTGACGACATCGGCACGGTAAAAATTCCAAACTGGCTTAACAAATACACAGGCAAAAAAATAAATTATGAGTGGACTGTGGGGCATTCATTTCCAACAAAACTTTCAAAATTTAAACTTGTTGTTCATTGCGGTGGCTGTATGCTTAGCGATTTAGAAGTGCAATATAGGTATGAGTTGGCAGAAAAATGTGGTGTTCCTGTTACTAATTATGGTACACTAATTGCGTTTCTTCACGGGATTTTGGAGAGAAGCATTGAAATAGTTAATAATTAGCGGGTAACAAACGCTGGCGTTTCGCGTCATATTTTGACTGTACAGTTAGTTAACTCACGTGAGCGGAAAGTTAGAACCTGTTGGTTTCACGTCATATTTTGACTGTACAGTTAGTTAACTCACGTGAGCAGAAAGTTAGAACCTGTTGGTATAGAAATTTTTTGTTGATTCTTTAATTATTGATAATACAGATAAACCTAAAATTATTTATATAAAAAAACGTGTAATTCTTGTAATTTAGGACGATTTGTTCTCTTCTGAAAAATATAACCAAAATGCTTACATTGATTGTTTTTACCCTAATCGATATTGGTCAGAAGAAAAAAATTGAAAAGTTAAAACGCGGATATTATCCGCTACATAAGGACGAAAAAACATGAAAAAACTACTATCAATACTATTAATAGTATTGCTGTTCCCGTTTTCATACATAACAAACGAAACAACTGCTGCGGTCAACGGATTACCCAAAAATGTTGTTATTGGTTATTGGGAAAACTGGGGCAAAGAAGGTCAAAACAAAATAAAATTGCGGGATTGTGACCGCGGTTGGGACGTTGTAATCGTTTCTTTTATGCTGACAGATGAGACAAATTACCGTTGTGTTTTCTCGCCTGTGGACTACATCTATGGAAGTAATGTTGCCACTGCTGAGGCTGAATTTCTCTCTGATGTTAAATTTTTGCAGTCGAGAGGTCAGAAAGTTTTAATCGCGTTCGGCGGTGCGGTGAGTTATAACCTTGATTTACGCACAACAGCTAATCGCGATGAGTTTTACAGAACTGCCCGAGATATAATCGAAAAATACGACTTTGACGGCTGGGACATCGACATTGAGCAGTCTATTTTGGCGAATAAACCCGCTTGGGGCGACTATGCCACGACTTGCATTGACAAAACCAACGAGACCTCGATGCTTAATCCGACTAAACCAACGAATGTTAATTTAATCTGGATTTGTAAAGAATTAGAGAAATATTTTGGCGATGATTTTATGCTGACGATGGCTCCCGAGCACCCATATGTTCAAGGCGGTGCGTTCTATTGGGGCGGTTCTGCGGGAATTTGGGGCGGTTATTTACCGCTGATTAACGGCGTTCGTGATATACTTGACTTTGTTCACGTTCAGCTGTATAACAATGGCTACGGCGACTATCCTGATGGTTATAATATCGCAAATGTTGAAAGTTATGTCAACCTCACAAAACTTTTAATCGAAGGCTTTACAACTGGACAAACTATGTGGCAACCAGGTGTTTCAGAGTATTTTGCGGGTCTGCGTCCCGACCAAGTTGCGTTGGGCGTTCTTGTCCAAAATACAGGCGGTTCGGGTACACTCACAAACGCTGAATATGCCGAATGTTTGCGACAATTGCTCGCCGTTTACCCAGATTTCAGAGGTATAATGACTTGGTCAATTAACTGGACGGTCTATAATAAAACCGATTTTCTACCTTTAATGCGTTCGATTATTGATGAGTTACCAGTTGAAACAACAACGACCGTTTCGATATTGATACCGACTATGACTATTGCGACCACAACATCTACCGCTACTACTCCTATACTTACCACAATATCTGCTCCTCCGATAGAAAATAACATCGGCGATATTGACCTTGATAATCAAGTAGGTAAAATCGCGGACGTAGTGTTGCTCGGAAAACATGTTGCGAGTAAAATCTCCCTTACAGGGCAAAGTTTTATTAATGCAAACTGCGATATGAGAGACCCCGCGGTTAATGTTGCAGACTTGCAAGCATTGATAAAGTATATGTTGAAGCAGATTAGTGAGTTGCCTTTTAAGGGATGAAAGTTTACTAAAAAATATGCAATAAAACTCACTAAGCGAAATGCAAACAACAAAATGTCGCCACCTTAAATGGGTGGTGTGGATTGAAATATGTATATTGTAGTTATATGGAAAACAAAACACCTTTCAAAACAAAGGTGTTTTTTGTTTTTTTTATAAACATGATGTGAATTTTTTCACATGATTTTCACACAGGTTTCATATAATTTTCACCGTTTTTTTGTCGCAGGTTTAACACATTAACAAAAAAAACACCTTCAAATGGTAACGTCCAATAAGGACTTTCACCCCTAGAAAAAATAGCGATACTACGCAACTGCGACAGTACCGCTATTTTTTTACTTTTAGTTAAACTATGACGCAAAATACAGGCAGGCTTTACCTGCTACGTAGAGTGAACTAACGATTAGTTAAATTATGCCATGAAAATATATGCAGTCATTGCCTGCCAGCCTAGTTTTTCTGCAATTCAACAGAATAGTTAGGCGATTCTCTTGTAATATCAATATTATGAGGGTGACTTTCGATAAGCCCTGCACCTGTAATCTCGATGAATTGAGCGTTTTCTTGCAAAGTAGGAATGTCTTTACAACCGCAATATCCCATACCTGCACGGATACCGCCTATTAACTGATAAACCGTGTCTCCGACAAGACCTTTGAATGGTATGCGACCCTCAACGCCCTCGGGAACAAGTTTTTTATTCTCTTCTTGGAAATACCTGTCTTTTGACCCCTGTTCCATTGCCGCAAGAGAGCCCATGCCACGGTAAACTTTAACAGTTCTGCCTTGGAAAATTTCCTTTGCCCCAGGTGATTCTTCGCAACCCGCGAGCAGTGACCCAAGCATAACAGTGTCCGCACCTGCGGCAAGAGCCTTGACAATATCGCCTGAATATTTTATACCTCCATCAGCGATAACAGGGATATTATGTTTTTTTGCAATTTCGGCAACGTCCATAATAGCGGTAATTTGCGGAATACCAATCCCTGCAACAACACGTGTTGTACAAATCGACCCTGGTCCTATTCCGACTTTTATAGCGTCCGAGCCGGCGTCAATCAACGCCTCTGCTGCTTTTGCTGTTGCAATATTGCCAACAATTAGTGGTATGTTAGGAAAATTAGATTTAACTTTTTTAACTGAATTGAGAATATTTTGAGAATGACCGTGAGCACTGTCAAGAACAAGCACGTCAATGCCTGCTTTAATCAAATCGGACGCACGCTCTAAAATGTCACCTGTTGCACCAATTGCCGCTGCACAAAGCAAACGACCGCTACTATCGCGAGAAGAATTTGGGTAATCGGTCATTTTGCCAATGTCTTTAATTGTAATTAATCCTTTTAAGTAACCTTCGCTGTCAACCAACGGCAATTTTTCGATTTTATTTGTCCGAAGAATTTCTTGTGCCTCCTGCATGGTAGTACCTTCGTTACCTGTTACAAGATTTTCTTTTGTCATAACTTCGCTGACTTTTTTATTAAAATCAGTTATAAACCGCATGTCTCTGTTGGTGATTATTCCAATCAGTTTGCCGTCTGCGGAAGTAATCGGGACACCAGAAATTCTGAATTTTTTCATAAGTTCTTCGGCCTTTTTGATAAGTGCGCCTTCTTCCAATGAAAAAGGATTAGTGATTACGCCGTTTTCAGAACGTTTTACTCGGTCAACTTCGCTTGATTGCTCTTCAATCGTCATGTTTTTGTGGATAACGCCGATACCGCCCTCGCGTGCAATTGCAACCGCCATTTTGTACTCCGTAACAGTATCCATTGCGGCAGTTATAATGGGTGTGTTAAGAATTATGTCTTTCACAAGCCGTGATTTTAACACCGTTTCTTTCGGTTGAATTTCAGAATATGCGGGAACGAGCAGAACATCATCAAAAGTGTAGCCTTTTTTTATAATTTGAGCCATTTTATTATCTCCTGTTAAATAAATAATATGTGAGTTTAACATATTAGCCAGAGAAAGTCAATTCTTTTCAACAAGGAAATTATATATGGGTATAAAAAACCGCCCAAAGGCGGTTTTTTATTTATACGCCAAACTGCGAAATCAAATTTTCCTAAGGTCGTTAATAATGTTCATACTAGAAATTATCGCTAGTAACAACATCTCTATGGGCTGGTTCAAATGGAAACTGGGGAATATCATTCAAATAAGGTGATGTATTTATTGATTTAAAATCTTCAATTAACTGATAATTGCTTAACTTTTCATTTTTATCATCATAATTAAAGATGAACAAATCATCATTAACGAGTAAAACGTTTCCGTTAAGAGATACACCCTCAACAAATTTAAAACTTTTCATTTTTCTTTCAGGTAAGTTGACGACAACAATTCCGTCAATTATTCTAGTCGCTATATCAGTAATATAGCTATAACCCGGACTATCATAAACAAGATTTGATTTATCTTTGAAAGATTCTGATAATAATTCCGTTGGGAAATAGGTATTAAATGAAAACATGTTGATTTCATCGCCATTACGCTTCAATATATTACAATAAGACTCTCCAACTGGAATTATAAGAGCATTAACAAAATAATAATCTTCGCTAACAACAATACTTTTCACCTCATATTCATTGCCGTAAAGTAGTCCCCCTAAATTGATGTGCTCAGTTTTATGCCAATCCCCAGATTTGGTAACCCATTCTAGGTTTGTTTGGTAAATACCATTTTCTATATATTGTACAGTTAATACAATGTCAGAACCTGCACTCCCAATTCCCATCATTGATGACGTACTATTTTTATTAAAATTAGTATTGCGAAATATTTCAGAACTTTCTTTTGTGCTAAAATCATAGTATTTCACAACCCAATCCTGAGTAATATCTTCATAATAAAAATAAGCAATACCATTTTCTCCAACAGGGGTTACACCGTTGACAATATTATATTCAGCAAATTCGTCAATTGTATTAAGCGCATCGGTTTCAATGTCATATATTATTACACCTCCATTCAAACCTTTCTCGCCCTCAAAAGAGTAAATCATTACAAAATATCGCTCATCCATAACAAATGAATAGTTACCATATGCAACACTAAACGGAATATCAGCAATTTTTTTATAAGAATTATTATAAGGGTCAAAAATCCCCAATTGCTCAATTTTAATGTTGCCTTCCACATAATTTTCTACAATTATTTTATCCCCGATAGTTTTCATTGAATGACCATTAACGGGCATGTTAAGATTTTTCTTTTCATATTCTTCCATATTAATGCAACTATTCCAAGTGTGTTCAAGAACTAATAGGTCTTGGGGATAGTCAACCTCTACGTTTAGAGTGGTAACGTCATGCGGTATGGCATATGGCTGACGGGGCTGTTCGCCGTCTGATTGACCCCCGTCTGAATGCACTCCGTCAGATGTTGTTGTGTCATTTTCTGATTGATTTTTCGGATTTTCTTTGTCACCGCACCCTGCAAATGAAACGGACAAAACAAGTAACAGCAATATACTTATTGGTTTTAATATTATTGGTTTTAATATTATTGGTTTCATATATAAACCTCCACTATTTTTGTTTAAAATTTGTTAAATTTATACCGAAAGCTTTTTTTGTTTATCCGTAAATTATTCGAGTAGTTCCTTATAAACACGCTCCGCAGTCTCAGAATAAGCACCAGTTGCAATGCCATGTCCTTTTTTCCAAGGGTCTAAAACATATACTTTATTACCAGATGAGCCCTCTGTATATTCACGAAATACCAAATAATGACCACCCGTATTTATAGCCTTTTTTGACTTTATTGAAATAATTTACTTTTTAAATAAGTAATGTCTGTATTGTATTCTCTTTGTTTTATATGTCAACAATAAATAATAATTTTTGTAACATGTCACAAAAAACAAAGAAAAATGTTGAAATTATTTGTGCTGGATTTTTTTAATGCGAATTTCATCCAAATATTTCTAAAAACCGCCACTATTTACATAAAATGGTTGCGATTTTTTCGTAAAAACAATCTTTTTTTGCATTCTCGATGTCAAATATGTCAAAACTCCAACCAAATATGCAAACTCTATTTAAATTCGACAATTTATCCTGTAAAATGATAAGGTCAGTGGCAATATTATTTATCCTGAAAAATAAGAACGCCAATGGCAATATTTTAAAAGGAGGAATTTTTCATGAAAAAATTCATCAACGGCATCGTCTTCAAGTTTGGAGGCAGCATTGCAGCTCTCGCATTGATTGTGACAGCCACCACATCTAATTCTGCTTGCATATGGCTTTCTTACCAAGATGAGATGCCTGAAAATGCAAAGAAACTTCGCAAATTCTAATGTTTGCAAAGGTTTCTGAAATGATTACGCAAGCATTAGAGGACGGCGAGCGTATCAGCCGTGAGGACAGAGAATTGTACAAGTTCGGAATCAAAAACGGCTTGTCAATTCTCCTAAACCTCGCGACAACTGTTATCATAGGAATAATTTACAGTATGCTGTGGCAAGCTATACTGTTTATTGTCGCGTATATACCACTAAGAAGTTATGCAGGTGGTTGGCATGCAAAAACGCCATTGCGTTGCTATTTTTCATCAATCGGCATTCTTTGTATATTACTTTCCGTTTTGAAGTGGATAAATATTTCAACTTCATCTTTGCTAATTATTATAATTGTTTCAATATTAATAATTTGCATATTCGCACCTGTCGAGGACTTCAACAAACCATTAGATAATCAGGAATCGAAAATATATAGAATAAGAACTCGATTAGTTTTAATTATTGAATTATTTATTATAGCTTTATTTTATTTACTTAATATTAAACAAGTTTCAGAATTGTTAGCTTTGACAATTTTTATCGAAACTGTTCTGTTGGTAATGGGTTATATAAAGTTGAAGAAATAAACTTGTTCTAAAACTTATTAATCTATCTTTCGTTAAAAAGCCAAAAGAGGTTGCGGGTAGTTGCCCCGCGTATCAGACGGCACCGTTCCAAAACTCCATTTAATTAAAATTTTTTTAAAAAAATCAGTTTTTAGAAATGAAAGTGTTCTGTTGGTAATGGGTTATATAAAGTTGAAGAAATAAACTTGTTCTAAAATTTAATAATCATCTTTCGTTAAAAAGCCAAAAGAGGTTGCGGGTAGTCGCCCCGCGTATCAGACGGCACCGTTCCTAAACTTCATTTAATTAAAATTTTTAAAAAAAGCAGGTTTTAGAAATGAAAGTGTTCTGTTGGTAATGGGTTATATAAAGTTGAAGAAATAAACTTGTTCTAAAATTTAATAATCTATCTTTCGTTAAAAAGCCAAAAGAGGTTGCGGGTAGTCGCCCCGCGTATCAGACGGCACCGTTCCTAAACTTCATTTAATTAAAATTTTTAAAAAAAGCAGGTTTTAGAAATCGAAAGTGTTTTATTAGTAATGGGTTATATAAAGTTGAAGAAAATAACGAAAGGTAATAAATAATAGGTGAAATATTTAATATTTTACAATAGGGCACCTTAATATTATGTGTTTTGAAATGTAAAGTAGGAATTGAGCGTATTCAATGAAGTTAACTTTAACAAATAATATTATAGAGGTAAAAATCACATGGATTATATTGATTATAACAAACAAAGAGAGATATACAGGCAGGCGTTGCCTGTCGCGTGAGTTAACTAATCGTAAAGTTAAACTATGACGCAAAAATGTCCGCCTTAAGGCGGACATTTTAACTTTCAACTTTACACTTTAAACTATTAACTCTACAAATCGCCCGCGTGAAGTAAACTAACCATAAAGTTAAACTATGACGCGGAAAACAGGCGGGTGTTACCTGCCCGCCGTAAGGCGGACACATTAACTTTCAACTTTACACTTTAAACTATTAACTCTACGAATCGCCCGCGTGAAGTAAACTAACTGTAAAGTTAAACTATGACGCGAACCACAAGCAGGCGTTGCCTGTCGCGTGAAGTGAACTGACGACTTAGTTAAAAACACAGGCGGGTGTTACCCGCTACTGCAACGCTACACTGACATTCTCTGCGAGGGTAACATCAACATCCACTTCTGAGCCGTTTCTGATAATATGCAGAGTAATTATATCGCCTGCTTTGTATTTGTTTTTCTGTTCGGTTAATTCTGTTGAGTTGGAGATTTTGTTGCCATTAACACCTGTGATGATATCGCCGACTTTTATTCCTGCTTTATCAGAAGAACCATTGACTTCAACAGACACAACTAACGCACCCTCAACAGGTTTGCCGTAAACAGAGCCATAAGTGTCGGAAATGTCTTTGCAAGATATGCCAAGTTTGGGTTTACCTGTAACATAACCATATTTCAAAAGGTCATCGATAATTTTCTTAGCACTTGTAATAGGAATTGCGAACGCAAGACCCTCGATTGACGCATCGGAAGAAGTATAATTTGACGATAGCTTAGCAGAGTTGATACCGATAATCTGACCATAACAGTTAATGAGCGGACCGCCTGAGTTGCCTGCGTTAATCGCGGTATCTGTTTGAATAAGAGTCATGTTGTTATCATTAATAGTAACATCACGGTTTAATGCTGATATAACACCTTTTGTTAAAGTACCGAACAAATCAAAACCAAGAGGGTTACCGATTGCGACAACGTCTTCACCAACAAGCAGATTATCGCTATCACCAAATTCAGCAGCGGTCAGACCTATTTCGTTGATTTTTAAAACAGCTAAGTCGCTTTCGCTGTCAACACCGATTATAACTGCTTCATATTCGGTTTGATTTTCGTCAGAAAGCAGAACAGTAACTTCGGAAGCTTGTTCTTGAACCTCACGACCGCCGCCAAAGTAACTGTACCCTTGTGTATAAGAATAAAGCACAACGTGAGCGTTAGTAACGATATAACCATCATTTGACATTATTATTCCAGTACCTGTGCCTTGACCAACAGAAAATGTTGAGCGTATTCCAACAACAGACGGTATAACTTTGCTATAAATTTCAGGTGCAGACAAAGGATTATTCCGAGCATTAGCTGTGATGTGTAAAGCTTTTTCAGCATCGTCAAGAGTACTTGGATTAAGATTGTCAGTAGTCCCGTTTTTAATCGCGTCAACTACTGCGGGTAAAGAAGATGAGTCATTTTTTGATTTTGTGGTCGTTGTAACTTCTGATGATGTGCTTTTTTCTTGATAACCAAAACCATTTTTATCAAAAAACTTATATCCCTCAATTGAAACTCCTGCCACCAACGCGAAGCAACATAGCAACCCAACAATTTTCAAACCTGTTCTTTTTTTTCTTTTAGGCTGAATAACTACCTCGTCGTTAGGGTTATAACTCATTTCATTTGTTTGCGAATACGCTGTTGTGTCATAGATTTCTCTTTCCCTGTCAGAACTTGTGTATTTTTCGTAGTCGTACATAATTTTATTTTGAGCACACTGGCATACCTTTATTTTGGACGCTCAGGTACACCATCGCAACTTATCAGCATTTGTAATTTTAATTTACCACTGCAATTTTTTTAAAATAAATTTGCAACCATAATCTTACTGCATTTGCCGTTGCTTTATTACTGCACTCTTTCCTCCTATTTTTTTATGTTTTATGTTTTTGCTATGTATATTATTATACCCAATAATGTGTAAAACAAAGGTTAGAAAACTTAAAAATTAATGTTTTTTTAGAAAATTAAAAGTAAAAATTTTCACATACACCCCTATTTTAACACATAATTTACAAAATAGGAAGTTTTTATTAAGTCTAATTTAAGCGATGGTTCGGAGAGTTGATAGTTAACAATTAATAGTTGCAGGTAACACCTGCCTGTGTTTTGCGAGGGAGTTTAACTGTATGGTTAGTTTACTATGCGTTTTGCGACTTTTTATTTATAGCAAAACGCGTGAATTAAACTAACTGAATATTAACTCCCCCCGCGTAAACGTCCGCGTCCGCCACACTTATTAACTATTAACTAAAAGACCCGCCCGCGTGAAGTAAACTAACAGTTTAGTTAAACTATGACGCGAAACGCCAGCGGGGGCACCCCGCACTATTAACTATTAACTATAAACTTTCAACTATCCGACACCATTTTTATACAAAATACACAAGACGCTATTAAAAATCAACTTAAAGTCCCACTTAACATCACATTTCCCATAATTCCTATTGACCTACAAAACTTATTATGTTATAATGTTAAAAAACATGAAGTTTTATTATCAAATTATAGAAGAAGGTGGTTTCAATGGACTATTAAATGCTAAATGTCGAATAATTA